>CALVKM010000033.1 GCA_944332705.1 uncultured Bacilli bacterium | reverse complement strand
CCCTCGGTAGGACTTATTTGATGCCTACTGTCTTTGGATTCGCTTTTTCTAACTCGTATTATAATATATTTTTAACTAAATGTCAAAACTATTTTTATCAACCTTTATACCAGGTCCCATAGTTGTTGAAATAGAAATATTTTCTATAAAGTTACCTTTAACTGTACTTGGTTTTACTTTAGCAATACTTGTAACAACATATTCAAGGTTTTCTTTTAATTTATTTTCATCAAAAGATACTTTTCCAATAATAGTATGAACATTTCCAAACTTATCGTTCTTATACATTACCATACCTTTTTTAAGTTCTTCAACTATTGCTCCAACTTTTGTAGTAACTGTACCAGTCTTAGGATTTGGCATTAAATTTCTTGGTCCAAGAATATTACCAATTTTACCTACTTCTGGCATCATATCTGGAGTAGCTACAACTACATCAAAATCAAACCAATTTTCATTTTTAATCTTATCAAGTAAATCTTTATCTCCAACAAAGTCAGCTCCAGCAGCCTTAGCTTCATCAGCAAATGAGCCTTTAGCAATAACTAAAACTTTCTTAGTTTTACCAGTACCATGTGGTAGCGATAAAGAGCCTTTAAGTTGTTGATCTGATTTTTTAGAATCAATATTTAACTTAATAGCTACTTCAACAGTACTATCAAATTTAGTAACTGAAGTACTCTTTACTAATTTGATTGCATCTTCTAAACTATATAGAGTATTTCTATCTACATTTTTAGATGCTTCCACATATTTCTTTCCATGTTTTTTCATTTTCTTCCTCCTTAACTGTGGTATTTTAAGCGGACAATAATTTATTAAAATTAATTTTCTTCAGTTGTTTCTTCTTCGTCTTCACCATGAACTGGAACATCAACATTAGCAGCTTCAGCCATTTCTTTAGCTTCTGCTTCAAGTTCGGCAAGCTCAGCATCACGTTTTGCTTGTTCTTTTTCTTCTTCTGCGGCTTCTGCAGCTTGCTTTTCAAGTTCAGCATCATTTACACCTTCAACTGCAATACCCATGTTTCTAGCTGTACCAGCAATTTGCTTCATAGCAGCTTCAACATCATAAGCATTTAAATCAGGCATTTTAGTCTCAGCAATTTCTCTTAAATCTTTCTCTGAAATAGTAGCAACAATTTCATTTGCTCCTTTTTTACTACCCTTATTTATTTTAGCAACTTTTTTAAGTAAAAATGCTGCTGGGGCAGTTTTTAGTACAAAATCGAAACTTCTATCATCATAAATAGTAATTTCACAAGGAACTACATCTCCCATTTTGTCGCGGGTTGCTTCATTAAACTTTGTACAAAATTCACCAAGATTAATTCCTGCAGGTCCAAGTACTGTACCAACTGGTGGTGCAGGTGTTGCTTTACCAGCTTCGATTTGCAATTTAATTTTCTTTACGACTTCTTTAGCCACGAAAACACCTCCTATAAAAATTTTCCGCGTAAGTGGTTTGGGCAAAGTCCGCAATTTTCCCCTCCACTTAACAAATTATATTAAAAATATAAATCTGCAATAACGATAATACCATAAATTTGCTAAATTTACAACAATTTTACGTCTATTTTCAAGTTTTTTTCATACTTTATTAGATTTAGATATTGGAAGTATAACAAAAATATGATAATATTATTATATAAATAAGGAGGAATTACTTTGGCTGGAAAATTTTTTAATCAAAGAGTAAAAGGCTCCTCAAACAATAATATGAAAGCATACATGATTGTTGGAGGCTGTATATTAATAATATTTGTAGTAGTAATATTAATTGTTAGCGTAGGTGGAGATGATACACCCGACGCTGTAATAGAACTTAAAGAGTCAGCTGATGTCGAAATCAATAGCGAACTTCCGGAAATAGATGTATTCTTTCAAGAATTACAAAACGTTAGTGAAGATGATATTGACATTGATTATTCTGAAGTTGATTTAAGTAGACTTGGTAGTTATGATATTACCATAACTGTTAATGGCGAAGAATATGAAAGCACTCTTAACGTTGTTGACTTGACAGCACCAGAACTTGAAACTCAAGATTATGCAATTGATGTTGGTCAAACATATGACGCAGAAGACTTTGTTGATACATGTAGTGATAATAGTAATGAAGATTGTATTATAGAATTTTCAACTAGTGGTCGTGATGAGGATGGTAATGAAATAGATTTTTCATCATACTTAGCGGAAGGCACTTATACAGTAGAAATTATTGCCAGTGATTCATCAGGTAATACAACAACCCCACAAAGTGCTATTTTAACAATTGGGGAAGGTAGTGGCACAGTAGATCCAACAACATGTCGTTTCGGCGGTTCAGAATATGATTCCAACACTTATATTTTAGGAGTTAACTTAACAACTGCTAATAATGGCTGTGCTCTTGACTTAAATTTATATCATGATGAAAGCACTAGACAAGCCGCCTATGACTTAGCGGAAGCAGACACTGAAAAATTGCAAAAAGAAGTATATAACTTAAACATAGATAAAGAAATACCAAGACGTTTAACTAGAAATATTAATCCAGTATTAAATACAACAGGAACTGGTCTTGTAGGTTATACTGTCGAAATGATTTTAGTATTAGATTATGGCGATAGACAAGAAGAAATAGCAAGATATTACCTAGATACAAACGGTAATAGACACTATACATTAAACACTTACAATTTACCATAATAAAAGGCTGTAGAAATACAGCTTTTTAAATGCACTTAAAAACTGTTAGAATTCTAACAGCTTTAATTATTTTTTTGTTGTCTTGAAAATAATACTAATGAGCCAAAACCAACAATAATTACTACAAATATAATAGCAACTATTGCCCCATCACTTATTCCACCACTTTGAACAGTATTAACATCACTAGCCATTATTCCTTCATCAGCACAAGCTTCTTCAAATGTTTCAGCTTCGGCATTATACCCTTCTTCTTCAATCATTTGAGCTATTAAATCAGTATATGATTCATTTTGATAAGCCTTTAGAGCTTCTTCAATAACTGTATTAGCATTATAACCTAGTGAGTGATAAGAATCTCCAATTACAATAAATGGTACACTACTATCAGCGTCTTCACCAAAATATTCTTTAGCATTAAGCATTAATTCTTGATTTTCAGAATTATTCCAAGATTCATAAGCAACTATTTCAAAATAATCAGCATAATCTTGATACATTGTACTAAATTCTGTTAAAAAGCTTTGGCAAACGTGACAGCCATTACCCCGGAATAAATAAACGGTTACTTTTTCATGGTCGGTTACTTCTGGTAAGTCATCAGCAGCTTTAACGTTTGGTATAAGCACTAAACATACAACTACAAACAAACTAATTAATAATTTTTTCACTATCTTCCTCCCTACCGTCAATTATACTTTTTTTGTCGTTATTTGTAAAGTATTCCTATTCATTTTTTGCAAAAACTTTATATGCTTTAACAAGTCTTACTAAAATTTCTTTTTCATCTACCTTTATTTCATTGGTAGCAATTAAAGTCGCTAAACCATTTGCATAAAGCCATAAATTCATAAACAATGTTTTAGCTTCATCAAAACTATATCCATGTTTATTAACTAAATTTATAATCGTTGATTGATTCCATTTTTCATCTAATACATTTTCAAAACTTTTCCATTTTAAATTATTACTTAAAAATAAACTAATAAATAAATTTTTATATTCTTGAGCAAATTCAACATAAGCAATACATAATGTTATTAATGCTTTTTTATTATCTACTCTACTTGTTATAAATTCATCATATTGCTTTGATATCTCTTTATATATATCATTTTTAATCTCATCCATATTATTATAAATACGGTATAAAGGCTTAGTTGAAACCCCTAATTTTTTGGCAAGACTTCGAGCATTAACGCTATCCCATCCATCATCGTTTACCATTTTTACTGCAACCTTTACAATGTGTTCTTTACTTAACTCAATCGTAGCAGGCATATAATCACTCTCCTAACTATTGGTAACTTATGTTTCTATTATATCACATTTATTTTTAAGATAAAAGTAGTTTAAAAAAATTTAATCAAAAATGATTAAATTTCAATACGATATGGATTATCAATTGAGCCATCACCAGAGGCATATTGAACATTTGAGTTAAGATAGAAGGTTGGTCTAATAGCCAACCCAAAATGGCTCACTGGCATATTCGCCCATATTCCCTCCCAATGAATATATATTGCTACTCCCTGAGGATGAATATTTCCATCGTCTATAGTTAACACATATTCTGCCAACCCCATAAATAACCAATTATCAGCTAAATCATCTATTACGTCTCCAGAATCCATATAATTATTTGACCAATAATTAGAATCAAATCCATATAAATAATCGGAAATATACATTAAACCGACTTTTGAAGTATAAATATCTTCATTATTATCAAATTCATCAACAAATACACCATGCGCATTTTTTTCTGTATTTACAACAACTGTAACTTTTGAAAGAATCCAATTATTATCATAAATTGTTTCCATCCATTTGTGCCCTAAAGAATTTATAAAATTTGTATTTAAATTCACTGTATTTAATCTACTATCAGCCCAATCATCAGAGGAATAATTCATGCCATCACTATTATTCCAATAATATGTTGCCAATTGAGCGAAATTATGTTGTCCTCTATATAATGAAGAATCATCAAACAAGTAGTTACCATAGTAATCGCCATCTGTTCCTAATAAATTACTATCAGCATAGTCATATTTAATTAGTTTAACATTATCTCCGAATACTCCAATAATACGATATAAATTATCAACAGGACATGGATTTTCATCAGTACCAAAACATACATAGTTATTGGGATTTGCTCCAGAATATCTATATGAATTATCTCCAGCTTCTAATTCTGCATTTGTATATGTTCCTTCTCCATCGTGGTAATAAAGTCCATTCACTCCATCTTCCACATATACATTTTCAATTATATAATTAGCAAGTGTATATATTGGTTCACTTGATAATATTACTTCTCCTTCTAATGTTTTTCCACCATTTTCATGTTGATTGGTATCAAGATTAATAAATGATACTGTAAATGTCCAATACTGTATTGTATCTTGCACGCTTGAACCAGATGTTATTTCATATAATTCCGCAACTGTATATAATCCACTTTTTGTGGTTATATCAAATCCTGATACTCCACCACTTGTTACATAATCAAGACCACTAATATTTGTTACGGGATTTCCTTCTGGATCAGTAATAGTTAGTACTATTTCTGGCGTTTGTTCAGTAGTAGTATAAATATAATCATTAGAGTTTATTTGAAAATAAACATAATAATTATATGTGGCATTATCATTTGTTGAATTTGCTCTTAGTATTGCCTTACCTACTGAAGTATCTAATAAATTTTCTCCACCTTCAGTTACATTAAATTGATTAGGATTTAAATTAATATCTTTATCTATTTCAAACTTAAGTAAATCTACAGTATCACTTGTGACACTAGCATTTCCTCTTGCTTCATCTTGCAAGCTTGCTATGATATATGCTAGTGACACTCCAATTGTTAATGTTAATACTGCAACTATTATTAAAATAGTTTTTCTCTTATTATCTAATTTTTGTTCTTCCACTTTATTTCACTCCTATACTATTTCAAACTTATTATATCATTGTTTTTCAACGCTTAAGTACACCCACTAGGAGTACTTCGTAAGCTTAAAATTATAAGATAATTAATGTAATGGAGATAATCATGAAATTAGATAAAGATGATAACAATTACATTTATTATATTGTTGGTAAAAATATAAGAAAACAAAGAAAACTTAAAGGTTGGACTCAAAGACAACTTTCAGAAAAATGCAATTTTTCTGATCATTTTATTGCAGATTTAGAAAATGAAACCTTTAAAACATGTTCACTCAATTCTTTATATCATATATCCAAAGTAATGGAAGTTCCTATAAAAGAATTTTTTGAAGAAATAAATGAAAATGATTTAAAGAAAAAATAAATTAAATTTATTGACTTATAAATAAATAAACAGTAATATAATATTTAAGGAGTAGTGATATATGAAAAGATTACTTAAATTATTTAGTATTGGTATTTGTTTTATACCTATGGTTGCTAATGCAACTTTAGAGGCACCCGACTATGAAATATTGTGGGGTTATGTTGAGGATAATACTTGTGGAATTGGTTCAGTGTCTGGTAAAATTGAACTTACTAGTTACTCTTGTGTTAATAAACCAAGTGGAGAGGAAGAATTAATTGCTACATTTACCAGAGAAAATAATACTTTAATATTTGAAAATAATAAGAGCACTTATAACTATGGTGGTCCTGGAGAAGAAAGTACAATAACTACTAATGGTAATAATGAAATTGAAGTATTATATAGTGATAAGTATATTATTAATGGTAATGGTTCTTTAAAAATTGATGGACTTTATAGTAGTGAAAATACATTAGATGAAAATAATAATCAATTATATTATGTAGTATTTAATGATATTGATGGTAAACAATATGTTGTTCTAAATGAAGATGGAACTAAATTCTTAGTTACATCAAAAGAAGATTTTGAATCAAAATTTGCAAGTGTTAAAGAATATAATGAAGCATTAGAAAATATAGAATATGATGAAAATGCCTACTTTACAAATCCTCATTATCATGTTGTTCCTTTAGCAATTACAGAAGATTGGGTAAACAATAATATAACTACTGATTTAAAAGTTACTTATAATGATGATGGTTCTGTATTAATTGGAGAAATTCAAACAAATATAGATAATGAAACAAGTAAAAATACTAACGATGAAGAAAAAGAAAGTAATAGTAATTTAAATATTCCAATAGCTATTGGTGTTGGAGCCATAATTGGTATTGGAATAACAGTAATTTTATTTAAGAAAAGAAAATAGAAAACACATTAACTGCGTTTTCTATTTTTTATAGCTTTAAATATTTCCATAACAAGTATTATTATAGTAGATGCTAGGAATAATACAATCATATGAGGTATTGGTACAGTTGTTGTATTTAGAAAATCACTTAAGAATGGAACTTCCATAACTATAACTTGTAAAATGATAGCTCCGATGATTGTTGCAATAATTAATGGATTAGTTTTAATATGCATTTTAAATACACTTGTTTTTTCACTACGACAATTAAGAACATGCATATTTTGTAAAAATACCATAAGTACCATGATATAACCGCGTGCTAAGTGGATTTCAACATTCATTACATTAATTAAATAATACCATGTTATAAAGACTATTAAACCAATAAATAAGCCCGCAACTAAAACTTCTTGCATTAATTCTTTATTAAATATAGATTCTTTAGGACTTCTTGGTTTTTCCTTCATTGTTCCTTCTTCGGTTTTCTCAAAAGATAAGGCAAAGTCTTGAAGACCATCAGTAACTATATTTAACCATAAAAGTTGAATTGCAACCAGAGGCATTGGTAAATTGAATATTATTGATAAACAGAAGAATAACACTTCAGCAAGACCACAAGAAAGTAACATATAACTTACTTTTCTAATGTTCGCATAAGCGGTTCTTCCTTCTTCAATTCCACTTACTATAGAAGTGAAGTTATCATCTAAAATAATCATATTGGCAGTCTCTTTAGCAACATCAGTACCACTACCCATAGCAATACCAATATTAGCACTTTTAATAGCTGGTGCATCATTTACGCCATCCCCTGTAACAGCTACAAATTCCCCTTGATATTTTAGAGAATCAATAATAGCTAATTTATCTAAAGGTGTAACTCTGGCAAATACTTTTTTATCCTTAATAAATTCTGCAAAACTTTTTTCGCCTTTTTTAAGTTCTCTTTCTACTTCCTCACCTGTTGCTACTTCAAATTCACTAGTAACAAGTTCTAAATCTTTACCAATTTTTAAAGCTGTTAGAGGATGATCTCCAGTAATCATAATAACTTTTATACCGGCATTATGACAATCCTTTATAGATTCTTTTGCTTCATCTCTAATTGGATCAATAAAACCAACTAAACCTAGAACTGTCATGTTTTTTAAATATTCTTCATCATAATTATCTTTTTTAGAAAAATTAGGTACTCCACCATCACAAATAGCTATAACTCGGTAGCCATCTTTAGCTAAATTTTCATTTAGTTCTTGTAGCAAGGATTCATCTAATTTTTCTCTTTTACCATCAACTAGCATATATTTAGAAAATTCTAGTATTTTTTCAAGAGATCCTTTAACTGTACAATAAACAGACTCCTCTTTTTCATAAAATACTGCTGAATATTTATTAAGAGATTCATAAGGTATTTGATCAATTACTTTAATACTATCAAGATCTACTTTGGCTTTTTTACTTAAAGCTAGAAATGCTATATCGATAGAATCACCAAAGCTTACCCATTTACCATCTTCAAATTTTAATTCTGCTTCAGTATTTAAGGCTCCAAGTAAGGCAATATTATTTGTTTCAGTATTGCCATTATTTATTTCTCCTTTATCACTATAGCCAATACCAGTTATATCAAATTCCTTTTTATTTGGTGTAACTATTTTTTTAGCAGTTTGTTTATTAATAGTTAGAGTTCCAGTTTTATCACTCGCAATAACGGTACAACTTCCTAAAGACTCAACAGAATTTAGTTTTTTAACAACTACATTTTTCTTAGCCATTTTATTGGATGCTATAGTAAGAGCCATAGTTAAGGCTAAAGGTAAACCTTCAGGCATGGCTGAAACTGCAAGAGCAATAACCGATAAAAATATTTCTGTACCAGACACACCTTTTGTAAATAATATTAAAGCTATTATAATAGCAATTATTATTACAAGTAAACTTATTTGTTTTGAAAATTTATTCATTCTAATAGTAAGTGGTGATGCTTCATCTTTAGACTTAGAAACACTATCAGCAATTTTTCCAATTTCAGTGTTAAGAGCAATACCTACTACTACTCCTTTAGCTCTACCTGTTGTTACTGTAGAACCAGCAAAAACCATGTTTTTTTGATCTGATAAACCGGTTTCACCTTCTAATTTAGCTGTTGTTTTAGTAACACTAACACTTTCACCAGTAAGTATCGATTCATCAATTTGCAAATTATGTGCTTCAATTAATCTTAAATCAGCACTAACTTGATCTCCAGATTCAAGTAGGACAATATCCCCAATAGTTACTTCACTAGAATCAATTTCAACTTCCTCATTATCTCTTAATACTATTACTCTATCTTTAATTAAGTTTTGCAAACTTTCTGCAGTTTTTTCCGCTTTCCATTCTTGAAAAGTTCCTAAAATTAAATCCACTAAAATAATAAATATAATAGCACAAGCATCAACTATTTCTCCAATGATAAAGGAAAAAACAACAGTTATCACTAATAATAAAACAATAGGGTCGTTAAGTTGCCTAAATAATATTTTAAATATACTATCACTTTTTTTCTTAGGCAAAATATTTAAACCATATTGTTTTTGTCTTTTTTTAGCTTCTTTGCTACTCAAACCATTTATATTACTATTTAATGCTTTTATTACTTCTTTAGAATCTTTCAAATACCATTTATCTTCTTGCATTTATTACCTCACTATTCTATCTTAATCGTATCATATAATGCTCTATTATGTAAAGTTTTATACATAATATTTACATATTAATTGTAAAGAAAAAAGACACCAATAAATGGTGCCAAAAAGAAATTTTATCCAAAAAAACACAAATTGCCATTTTTCCGAGGGAAAACTATAAAACACTAATCATAATCATCATAATAATTATGTCTTCTATCGTAATCATAATAACCCATTACTTGATTAATATTAATATTTTCAACACTTTTAAATATATTATATTCAATATATTTATTTGTCTTTCTTAAGTTTTTAATTAATTCTTTTATCTCTCTTCTTTTAGAGTCTTCAGTCTTTAATGGACAAGCGCAATTAATAAATTTAAGCTCATTATAATTTACCCAATTAATTATACTTGCTTCTCTTACTAAATATAATGGTCTAATAAGTTCCATACCTGGAAAGTTCTTACTTTTTATTTTAGGTAACATACTAACTATTTCACCATTATAAAACATACCAAGTAATATTGTTTCTATTACATCATTATAATGATGACCTAAAGCTATTTTATTACAACCTAAATCCCCAGCAATTTTATAAAGATGCCCTCTTCGCATTCTCGCACACATGTAACATGGTGATTTTAAATCCATATTTTTTAGAGATTCAAATATATTACTATTATATACTTTAATTGGTACACCAAGAATATCAGCATTCTTTTTTACTATTTCAATATTTTTATCACTATAACCAGGATCCATAACAATAAATTCTAATTCAAATTTAATCTTGCCATGTTTCTTTATTTCTTGCAAACATTTAGCAAGTAAAAAAGAATCTTTACCCCCACTTATGCATACTGCTATTTTATCGCCATCTTTAATTAAATTATATTCTGTAACAGCTTTAGTAAATTTACGCCATATATCTTTACGATATGTTTTTATAATACTTCTTTCAACATCACTTTGCATTAAAACCACCACAGATATTATGCAAAAAAATTTGACAAATGTCAAATTTTAATGCGATATGGATCTGATTGAGTTCCTGTTCCACTAGAATACTCTACATTGGAATTTAGGTAAAAAGTTGGTCTTGCTGCATACTCATAATTATCTTGATAGTTTGAAGAATAAACATTACCATTACTTGAAATATAAAAAGTATCTGGAGTTATTGTCCATTCGTCTACACCTAAATCTAACCAATTAACACTCCTACAGGAACTATAAGACTGACCTGCTGTACTCCAACAACTTGCAGAAGCACCATAATAATCACTTAAATACATTAATCCTATTTTAGCCACATTTATACTTGGATTGGCATAATACCCTAATTCGTATTCATACGCATTTTTAGCATCATAATAATATAACCTCATATCATCTGAAACACCTCTATTCCATTCTGTTTTCCACAAATTAGAAGTTATAAAATCTATTAACGATGAATCTAATGTGTTATACAAAAAATTTTGATTTAAAACAGTATTATTTAGTGAGCTAGAATTCCACAAACAAGTTGAAGATGAACTACACCAAACATAATTACCTATGCTCGTATTTTTTATTAATTTAAGATTGTAAATACCATCAGAATTATCATCAAATATACCAATTATTCTATATAAATTATCACTAGAACACGAACCAGATGCTGCTCCAAAACAAATATAATTATTAGGATTAGCTCCTGCATATCTATAACTATTATCTTCTGCTTCCATAGATCCATATGTACCACTTCCATCATGATAATATAATCCATTTGTTCCATCAGAAGTATATAATCCTTTTATATAATCAGCTAATAACACCTTATTTATTGTTGATATTTGCATACTATAAATAGAAGATTGTTGACCTTGATTATCTTCAATATAGATACTAATATTATATGTAGTATTTTGATTTAAACCAGTAAAAGTAAATACACTATTTGCACTTTCAGTATATGCATTATTATTTATTGAATAATAATATTTTGTTATAGTACTTGGATTGACTGCGCTTACATTTAATGTTATGCTATTTTCAGAAACATTACTAACTAAAACGAAATTAATGCTTGGGCCACTATCTGCTGTTGTAGTTGCATCTATTGTATAAATATTTGACCTAGTGTTAGTATTATCTACCGCATATACTTTTATATTATACTCAGTAACTTTATTTAAATCTGTTATTTGTATTATGTTACTTGAACTTTCCATATATTGACTATTATTTATTGAATAATAGTATGTCGTAATCGTTCCATTATCACTTGTTGCATTAACATTCAATGTAATTTTATTACCTGTAATTTCACTAATTTCCACATTATCTATCCAAACACCACTATATTTATCAAAATATACAAAACATCTATCTGGTGTATTTGTTAATAAATTAACTGTACGATTTGTACTATTCCAAGATAATTCCCCGCCATTTTCACAACCACTTAATTCACTATTAAATACATAATCAGACTCTGGCCATGTTGTGTCCTGTGTAAGTTCGTAATTTCCAGACCCAGCTTCAGTTTCATACATCATTGTAATCATATTTTCTTTTAATATTTGATTATCTTTATTAACATTTTTAATTATATTATTTTCTTTATTATCCATACTATTAAAGAAAATAATATTTACTAAGCTTAATGTTAATAACACACTACTTATCAACAGCAACTTCTTTTTCATAACTTCACTAAGAAAAAAGAAAACAAAAAGCATTAATTAACTAATCAATGCTTTCTCTATTATCTAAATATAATTTTGATTTATGAGATATTATTCCTTCTTTTGCTAATCTTGAAGTTGCAAAACAAATAGGAATATTATTTTTTTTGCATATTTCTTTTACTTTATTAGGATTTTCTTTTATTGATTGCCAAATATTTTTATCAATCATCCAGTTTAATGCAATTTCATCTATTTCATCTTCATCTGATGCATCATCAATAACTATCTTATTCTTAGCCATATTATAATTTCTTTTAACATGAGCTAGCTCATGATATAAGGCAAAATAAAATGAAGCTTTTTCTTTAAATAAATTAGTTAAATATATTGCTGGATTAGTTATTTTTACCATCATACATCCCCGAACTTTTGTGCCTTGTAATGCTTTTTCGATTACTAAATAAATACCATATTTATTTAGTAATTTTATTATGTCATTAGCATTAAAGACTTTATTTTCTTCTTTTTTTAATTCCTCTAATAAGTTATTTAAATTATCAGAAGAATACTCATTAACTTTTTGATTTATTATTAATTTATCACAATGTTTAATCCATAAGTAAATCTTTTTTTGATTAGCATCATCGCGTTTTTTATACAATACTTTATTATTTATATATTCATCAGTTAAATCAAAACTGCTAATATTTAAATATTCTAATAAATCAACTGCATTTTGAGTAATGTTAGTAGCATTCTTTAATTTAATCCAGCCAGCTTTAACCATATCTTTAAGATAAAAGGTATTTAGAAATTCTTTAATAGATTTTTCATTATTAAAATTTTCATATAAATAATTATGTACTCTTCTTTGTTTTTCAGCAAAAACAATCAATTTAATATCTATATCAGTAATTAAACTAATTGCAACCATTAGTTCCTCACTAATACCAACTTTACCATTGATTATATTATTTAAATGTTTTTTACTTATACCTAAACGATCAGCAAAATCCGTTTGGGATATTTTATAATAATCAAGATAATCTCTTAAAAGTGAACCAAATCCAATCATATTAACCCTCCCCGTAATGTGTATCATCAATATTAACAAACTCTATTTCAACTATTTCTATATAATTATATGGATAACCAATTAAAGGTTTCATTATAAGACGCAATTTACTATTAATTCTAACAGTAAAAAATTCTTTTAAATTGCCTTTCTTCTGTTCAAAATTATATACATCCTTATAAGGGGATGCAAATAACTCTTGCATATTGCTAAAGGCATTTATAACTTTCTCAATATCTTTTATTCTATTTTCTTCTTTTACTAAATGTTTTCTTTTTATTATTTTATCATAATCTTTTAAATAATTCTTACTTTTTATTATAATCATACATCCCCCTTATATATACATATTATAACCCAAATGGTTATAATATGTAAAGATATTTTTAGCAAAAAATTTAATTTTATCAAAAAAAGTAATGTTTAATTTGCAAACATTACTTTTTCATTTTCAAATATAATTTTTCTTTATTTTTGGCATTTCTCTCTCTTATATCTATGTTTTCAACATAGACATTACCCAGTTCATTAAATAACTCATAAGCGTGATAATATTCATGAATATTTATAAGTAAACACTTTTCATTAAGAAATTCCGGAACAATTATTCTGATATCTTTAATAATTTCGTTATCATCAAGAATAGGAATACAGGCCCAGGGAAAATCTTCTACAGGATATCTATGAACTTTTCCATTGATAAAGGAGAAGAAATCACTACTTCCAAAGTTTAAACTTAATAAGAGTTCTTGAAAAGTTTCTTCATTCATTATAGAGAAATATTTAAATTATTTTCATTTAAATGTTTAATAAATCTATCTTTAAATGTTGTAATATCTTTTTGTTCTAATGTTTTGTTATTGCTTCCTAA
>CALVKM010000032.1 GCA_944332705.1 uncultured Bacilli bacterium | reverse complement strand
TTTTTATATTATTGGTTTTATAACTATTACCTGTATCTTTATTTTTAAATTTAGGAAATCCGTTATTTTGACTAAAATATCTATGATATGCATTTTCCAAATAAAATACAGGATTTCTTAAACTGCAACTATCTACTTCTTTTAACCATGGATAATCTTTACATAATTCTGGTATTTCTTTTATTTGTTCATAACAAGTTTTTGAAATACCGGTTTTTTCATATTCGTTGATTCGTTCTTCTAAAAAATGATTATATATAAATCTAGAGCAACCAATAGTTTGATTGATTAACTTTTTTTGTTCATCACTTGGATATAATCTAAATTGATAACCTTTTAAAATAGTAGTCATACCAAATTTCCTCCTTGTAAATCCATTGTATCAAACTGTTGTTTGAATGTCAATGGTTTTATTTAAAAAAGTATAACTTTCCTATTATATAAAAAATAATAAAACAGGCATTAATATAAAGAATAAACATATTTTAATAAATATTGTAAATAATCTTCATAGTACATCAAAAATAACAAATGAATGTTTTTCTTCCTTTTCTACGACTTTTATTTCTTTTTTAGTTAATTCAGGTTCTTCTGTTTTTTCTTCACTTTCTTCTTTATTAACTTTTTCTTTTGTCTTTACTACACCATTATATTTATCTAAGAATCTACTTTTATAAACAAAGATAAATATAGTAACAAATAAAATTAGATAAATTACATTAGATAAAAATAACCAAATACTATTTAATATATCAAATGCTTTTGGAGAAAAATTAATAAATATATCTCGTACTGATGCATTAATATAATTAAATGGTATTTTTAAAACTAATAATATTACAAATAAAATTATTAATTCCGTAATACATTTAGCAAGTTCTTTTTTGCTCATATTTTTAAACATTTCAATACTTTTATTAATCATATCAAGTATTGCATAGAAGATATTACTAAAATTATTTTTCTTCTTATCCATTATGTTTTTATCAGTAATTTCATCATTAGTTAGTTCATCTAGCGAAACATTAAATATTTTACATAGACTTAATAATTTATCCATTTCGGGGTATGTTGTACCACTTTCCCATTTAGATACTGATTGTCTTGAAACATCTAGTAAATCTGCTAGTTGTTCTTGAGAATAACCTTTTTCCTTTCTTAACTTTTGGAGTTTTTCACAAAACTTCATAATTCACCACCTCGCCATAATTCTATTAAAAAAATTAAAGTTTAACTACCAACTTTCAGTTGCTTTTTGTTGGAATTAGGTTGCATTTCGCAACCCACTAACATATTTTGATATTTTTTGGCAACCTGGTAGCAAATTAATCTAAATATCTAATATTTATATCAACATCACCATTAATACCTGCAACTCTGCCATTATTACAAAGTTGCCAAAACTCATAATCTCCTTCATAATTAGTTTTAGTTGTATAATGAGCGAGCCATACTGGATAATCTCCCTTAAACCAAATATCTTCTAAATAATTTTTACTACTATAAAGCATTCCTTCGTATCCGGCATCCCTAACAGTTTTAACAAAACTATCAGCCATACTAGATAGACCAAAAAAACTTAAATTAAATTCATTATAAAAACTCCAGTTTTCCCAATCAAAAGCAATTGGTAAATCCACTTTGTAATCCTTGATTTGTTCAAGTACCCATAAAGCATCACTTATTGCCCTATCTTCACTATTTGCATATGAATAAAAATACACACCAACTGGAATACCAGCCGTATTAGCTCCCTTAATATTTTGTTCAAACTTACTATCAACTAAATTTTCGCCATTTATACCACTAGATGTACCAACCCGAATGATAACAAACTCTACTCCGGCCTCTTTAAGAGCATTAAAATCAACATCGCCTTGCCACTTGGAAATATCGATGCCTATCTCTGTATTTTCATTTTTATGAGCATCCACTACTTCCGAAAATAAAGTTTTAGTACTAACACTTCCACTAGAAGTACCACTACTTTTAGGTTCACGAACAATTAAATTAAATTCTTTTTCAGTAACATTACCACTATTATCAGTTGCCTTAAATACTAAAGGATAAGTACCGGCCTCATTCATGTTATATTCTCCAATTACCTCACAAGTAGGATTAGGATCTGTATCATCACCGCATAAAATTTTGTCAGTTAGAGAAATATCACTACCAACATTTACTGTATAACTGTTATTTAACCAAATTAAAGGGGCAACATTATCAACAACATTAATTTCATAATTATATTTAACTTTGATATTATCATCATTTATATATTCAAATTCAATTTTCTTTTTACCAATATCTGTTGTGTCAATTACATAATCATCTACAATTGTTCCATTAATATCACTAATAAAATCAGATACTTTAACATCACTTAAAAACTCTGTTTCTAAAGTATCATCTAAAGTAACTTTAATAACAGCATTTTTAACTCTTAAATAATTAATTAAAAAATAACTACCTATACCAATGATTATAACTAAAAAACAAATTATAATTATAATATTTTTTTTAGTTAAAAATTTTTTTAAAGACATAATATACCACCTAGTAAAAGTATATATTAAATATAATTTTTATGCAACATTAACCAAACAATTTAATAACATAAACAATAATCATGAGTATTACTATAACAAATAAAACAAAAATAAATACCCTAGCTGTTGCTTTAACTTCTTCAATAAATTCTTTAATTTTATAAAGCATAATTCACCACCATTTAAAGCATAAAAAAATTAGTAGTTAAATTCTACCAATTTTCAGTTTCTTTTTGTTACTTTTCAGTTTATTTTTAGCTTTGCAACCTAGTTTACATCATTTATTTCTTCCCATTTAGCAGTAATAGTTAAATCTTTTGTTACGGGTTCATCAAAGTTATATTCAGTATCATCAACATACCAACCTACAAATTCATATCCGTCATATGATGGATCATCAGGTCTTTTTACTGTATCATTTATTTTTACTTGTTGTGTTTCTATTCCCGGACCTAATCTAACTTCAAATGTTACTGTAAATGTTCTTAAATAATTCATATAGATAAATATTCCTAAAACTATAATTATTAAAAGAACTCCCCCAAGAATTATTTTTTTCGTATCTATTTTTTCCATTATAACCTCACTTCATATTATATATAACTCTTGCTCCATCACTTGTTGCTGTAACTAATTGATAAACATCTTTTTTTATACAATCCCCAATAGCATAAACTCCTTTTATTGGTGATGCAAATTTTTCATCTACTTTAACATATCCTTCTTCATCTAAAATCTCATTTGGTACTATCTCTGTTGCGGGTGTATATCCAATATAAATAAACAAACCAGAAACATCTAGTGTATCATTATTATCTAACAATATACCAGATAATCTTCCGTTCTTTTCTTCAAGTTCTTTTATATTAGCATTATAAATTACTTCAATTTTAGGATTATCTTTAATGTTTTCTACTAACATTTCTTCTCCTCTGAAGCCATCTCTTCTGTTGATAAGATATATCTTATCAACAATATTTGCTAAATATAAAGCTTCTTGCAAGGCACTATTACCAGTTCCAACTACGGCGATAGTTTTATCTTTAAAAAATGCTCCATCACACATAGCACAAGTAGATAATCCATGACCTAATAATTCTTGTTCATTATCTAACCCTAAAAATTTTGGAATTCTTCCCATTGCTAAAATTATTTTTTTAGCTTTATATTCTTGATTAGTAGTTTTAACTATTTTTATATCTTTGTCTAATTCTAGACTAATTACTTCTTCTAATACAAAAGGGATATCTAGAGAATTTACTTGTTCTAATAAATTAACAGCAAAATCTGGACCACTTATATCTATAAGCCCCGGATAGTTACTAATTTTATCAATATTATTAAGTATTCCTCCAGGCATACCTTTATCGATAATTAAAACTTTTTTATTACTTCTTTTCGCATAAATTCCTGCAGTTATACCAGAAATTCCCATGCCAATAATTATAATATCGTACATTTAAAACCTCACTGCATTAGTTGAATCCTGATCATATAAATCTTCATATCGTCCTTTTCTACTGGTAATCATTAACATAAGTAGACCAATTATAATCATTACTACTGATACTATTTGAGCAACTTTAAATCCTCCGAGCATTAGAGAATCTGTTCGCATAGACTCAATTACAAATCTACCTATTCCATACCACATTAAATATACAGCTGTTGGTTGACCAACTTTTGTTATTGGTAATCTTCTGATAATTAAAATTATTATTACTCCTAGTAAGCACCATAAAGATTCATATAAGAATGTTGGTTCATAATATATTCCGCCGATATTCATGCCATCAATAATAAACTGGGGAATATGGAAATTTTGCAAATGTTCTAGTGTTGTTGCTGCCCCATGGGCTTCTTGATTAAAGAAATTTCCCCATCTACCAATAGCTTGTGCTAAAAGTAAGGCTGGTGCCACAAAATCTAGTAAACGAACAAGTCTTGCTTTATATTTTTTACAATATATAAGACAGGTAAGAAGGCCAAAAATAATACCACCATGAATAGCAAGACCACCTTCCCAGATTTTAAATATATCCCAAAAGTTGGTATATAAATCTAAATTAAACACTACAAAATAAAGACGAGCTCCAATAATACCAAAGATTATTGCCCAAAAACACATATTAAAAACAAAATCAGTTGGATAATTGTGCCTTTTAGCTTCCTTCATAATCATTATAATAGCTAGAAATGCTCCAACTATAATGAGTACTGAATACCATTCTACTTTAAAATCTCCAATAGTAAATAGATATCTATCCATATTACCTCCCTATTCTTTATTAACATTATAGCATTTTTTTAAGAAATTCGCCAGTATAAGAGTTCTTACATTTAGCTACTTCTTCTGGAGTTCCTGTAGCAATGATTTTTCCACCTAGAGAACCACCATCTGGACCTAAATCAATTATGTAATCGGCTACTTTAATAACATCTAAATTATGTTCAATTACAATAACAGTATCGCCATTATCAACAATTCTATTTAATATTACTAATAATTTTTTAATATCATCAGTATGAAGTCCTGTAGTTGGTTCATCAAGAATAAATAATGATTTACCAGTAGCTTTCTTTTGTAATTCTTTAGCTAGTTTTACTCTTCCAGCTTCGCCACCCGATAAATTCGGCGCAGGTTCTCCTAATTTAATATATGAAAGACCAACTTCATCCATAACTTTTAATTTGTTATAAATTTTTGGTACATTTTCGAAAAACTCTAAAGCTTCACTAACACGCATATCTAAAACTTCACTAATATTTTTCCCCTTATATTTAATATCTAGTGTTTCCTTATTATATCTTTTTCCTTTACATACATCACAAGGGACATAGACATCTGCTAAAAAGTGCATTTCAATTTTCTTAACACCGTCACCCCAACAAGCCTCACATCTACCACCTTTAACATTAAAGGAAAATCTACCTTTATCATAACCTCTTAATTTTGCTTCTTTAGTTTGAGCAAATATATCTCTGATATCATCAAATACACCAACATATGTTGCAGGATTACTTCTTGGAGTTCTACCAATTGCATCTTGTGTAATTTGGACAACCTTATCAATATTTTCAAGTCCGATAATATCTTTGTGTTTTCCCGGAACAACTTTACTTTTATATAATTTATTAGCTAAAGTTTTATATAATACTTCATTAATAAGTGATGATTTACCAGAACCAGATACACCAGTTACCACAATAAATTTATTTAAAGGAATATCTACTGAAACATTTTTTAAATTGTTTTCTTTAGCACCTTTAATACTAATCTTTAAGCCATTACCTTTTCTTCTTTTTTTAGGTACTTCTATTTTTAGTTCTCCGGATAAATATTTACCAGTTAAACTATTTGGATTATGCATAACTTCTTCCGGAGTGCCTTGAGCCATAACTTGACCCCCAAATTCACCAGCTCCAGGACCTATATCAATTAAATAATCTGCGGCAAGCATAGTATCTGTATCATGTTCTACAACTATTAAAGAATTGCCTAAATCACGCATTTCTTTTAAGGAATTAATTAGTTTTTCATTATCTTTTTGATGAAGACCGATACTTGGTTCATCTAAAACATATAAAACTCCTGATAATCTTGAACCAATTTGGGTTGCTAGTCTTATTCTTTGTGCTTCACCACCAGATAAAGTTCCCGCACTACGAGTTAAAGTAAGATAAGATAAACCAACATTATTTAAAAATTCGAGTCTTGATATAATTTCTTTTAAAATAAGTTCACTAATTTCTTTTTGTTCATTATTTAACTTTAATTTTCTAACAAATTCTAGTAAATCTCCAATTGACATATCACATAAATCATAAATATTTTTACCATTTATATAAACAGATAATACAGACTTCTTAAGCCTTTTTCCCTTACAAACAGGACAAGCGGTCTCAACCATAAATCCTTGTAACCAATCTCTAATCCAACCACTTTTAGTTTCTAAATATCTTCTTTCAAGTGTGGGTATTATTCCTTCATAAGTACCTTTAGTATTTCTCGTATTACCATTTTTAGAAACATAATTAAATTCTAATATTTCATCTGTTCCATATAATAAATAATCTAGTTTTTCTTTTGGTATATCCTTTACTTTAATTGTCATATCAATACCATAATAATCACATACAGCTCTAACTTGGGTAAAATAAGTTGTTGAATCCATACTTATACCATTAATTGCCCCATCAATTATGGATTTATTAGGATCTGGTATAAGTAATTCTTCACTAATTTTTTGTTTAGTACCTAAACCTTTACATTCTTCACAAGCACCATATGGCGCATTAAATGAAAACAGTCTAGGCTCAAGTTCAGGAATCGAATAATTACATTTTAGGCAAGCATATTTTTCACTCATTAATATTTCTTCATCATCAACTAAAATAACTACTTTACCATCAGCTCTTTTGCAAGATGCTTCAATTGCTTCAAAAACTCGTGATCTTTCAATATCTGCAATAGTTATTTTATCCATAACAATATCAATATTATCTTTTTTATTTTTTTCTAGTTCAATATCCTCATTTAAACTCATAATTTTACCATTAACACGAACTTTAGAAAAACCATCTTTACGAAGTTCATCAAATAAATCTTTATGAGTTCCTTTTTCCCCATGAACTATTGGTGATAATATTGTTACAGTATGCCCATCATACTCCATTACTTTATTAGTCATTTCTTCAATACTTTGACTAGTAATTGGTATATGATGATTTGGACAATATGGCACTCCAATCCGTGCAAATAACAATCTTAAATAATCATATATTTCCGTAATTGTTCCCACAGTTGAACGAGGATTTTTATTTGTTGATTTTTGATCTATAGAAATTGATGGACTTAAACCTTCAATTGAATCAACATCAGGTTTTTCTGATACCCCAATAAATTGTCTCGCATAAGCGGATAAACTCTCCACATATCTTCTTTGACCTTCCGCATAAATAGTATCAAAAGCTAAACTGCTTTTGCCACTTCCAGATACTCCAGTCATTACAACTAATTTATTTTTAGGTATTTCTATATCTATATTTTTTAAGTTATTTTCTCTGGCACCTTTTATTATTATTTTATCATTATTTGGCATAAAATCTTCCTTTCTTGCATTAATTATTTTATCACAAATTATATTGATAATACAATTATTTTTTACAAACCTAAGTTTGTTTTATTGCCTTTACACTTATTAGTGTAAAGGCTAAAAGTTAAATTTGACATTTTAAAGATTTTATGGTAAAATAATGTGGACTTAAGAAATATTAGTTTCTAATATTAAAGGGGGTACTGATATGTACGAAGAAGGAAACAAAAAATTAAGTTTAGATTGGGGATCACTTGCTATTAAATTAGTTATTCTAGCAGTGGTAGTATTCATTATTTGTTTAATAGTTACAAGAGTTATTGGTAATAAAAACAATAACTCAGGTACACTTGCTATGAGCAATAATGAATATATTAATAACATTAATACCATGAAAGATGCAGCATTTGAATATTTTACAGTATCAAATTTACCAGAAAAGGTTGGTAGTTCTAAGGAACTAACACTAGGAGAAATGGTTAATCAAAAGTTATTAATTGATTTTACTAACGATGGAGAAGTTTGTAGCCTAGATGATAGTTATATTAGAGCAACTAAAACAGCGGATGGCAATTATGCTTTAAGAATTAGCTTAGATTGTAATGAAAAATCCGACTTTATAGTTACAACAATTGAACAAAGTTCATGTGTAATAACTGGCACTTGTGATACTACTAATAATGATGTTATTGATAATGGTGAAACAAACAATAATGATTCCAATACTAATAATAGTAGTGATAATAATTCAAGCAGTTCAAGTAATAGTTCAAGTAGTTCTAATAGTTCATCAAGTTCTACAAGCACTTCAAATAAAACTACTACAACTGTTAAAGTTACTACAACTGTTAAAGTAAATATTAAATGGAGTGCTAGTGGAAGTAATTGTGGAAGTTGTATTATTATAAATAATAACAATAATAACAACAACAATAATAATAACAATAATCCAAGTACACCAGAAGAGCCTGATAAACCAAGCGAACCTACAGAACCTGAAGAACCAGATAAACCTACAGAACCAGAAGAACCTGAAACTGTAAGATGGTATAAACATGTAAGATGGTCTGATTGGTCTGATGGTTATTCAAATGCTGAGGGTGCACAAAATGAATCGACTACAACTACGACATATAATTATTGTAAATTAACTGAAAAAACATATTACACTGATAGTTATGTTACAACATATGATAGCTATCCATATACTTACAGTTATGAATTACAAATATTAGATATCGACCCAAATGATATAGTTGAAGGTTCTATGGATTTAGTAAGCTCATCATATTTCTCAAGTGGTTTAACAGATTATCAAGCCTACTTAGATCAAAGAGATAGATTCTTAGCTATGACAGGTAATACTGGAAATTATGATGCAGAAGTAAGTAGTGCTAGTGCAATGCGTAGTGGTGCACTAAAAAGTAATAACTTTACATA
Organism: uncultured Bacilli bacterium; assembly: GCA_944332705.1. Taxonomy (GTDB): domain Bacteria; phylum Bacillota_I; class Bacilli_A; order RF39; family UBA660; genus Onthocola_B. Next base: position 5,195 of record CALVKM010000032.1, on the reverse strand, counting down.
CAGATTAAGTGATATTTACTTATCTGGTGGATATTATAGAACTGAAGTTACTATTAACTATCGTAATCATTCAGGTGTAAGCCCATATTATGCAAGTAATTTAGGATATTACATCTACAGCGTTCCAGTAAAATTTGTAATAGAATATGCTAAAGAAGCTGATTGTATTAGAGATACAGCTGAAAATAGTAGCAAATATCCAGGATATATTAAAACTGATCCTCAAACTGAAACAACATGGAGACACAGAATACCAGAATATAAATGGACAACTAATAGAACTGAAAGTGGTTGGACATATACTGGTGTTTACGAAGACAGAGAAGTATAATTTAAACTCTTCAAGCAATTGAAGAGTTTTTTATTAGTCACAAATTAAAAGTAGGAAGTCTTTTCTCCTACTTTATTTTGTTATTTTCCAAAAGCATTCGGAATAATCTAAAATAGTTTTTTATTATCCATTTAGAGCATCATAAGCACTGCTACAAGCATCTCCACCTGGACTAGAAATACAATTCCTACAAATTTCAGAATTTTCATTTGCTGAAGTATCAACAACTCCAATTATAAATGTTATAATAGTAGGAACAAAAAATATACAAACAGCAGCAACTACACGCATAGCAAGTGATTTAATAGATTTAGATATTGCTTTATCATCACTTGATATAACAGCCTTTCCTAAATCAATCATTCCTAATACTATTAAAATAATAGGAATAGCTATTTTAAATACCATTAAAAAGTAGCCTACCAAACGCCATATATTAGCTGTTTCTGCACAAAATACATCTGGTGTCATACACACACTCCTCTCATTACATAATCTTATTTTACGATAAAATCCTTATAAAGTCAACAATTATCCCCTAATTTAGGTAGAAATAAACTAATTAGTAGGAAAGAAACCATTTTCTGGATCATATGAAGTATCACATTTTTTAGGATTAGTAATACAAGTAAAGCAATTTTCATAATCTTCATGCATTTCTTCTGATAAACCACCAACTACATCAAATATAAAATCAATAATTGTTGGAATAAAGAATATACATATACCAAGTATTACTCTTTTAACTAAATTACCTCCAGCATCTTTAATTATCTTTTGATCACTTGATACTACTGCTCTTCCTAAATCAATAACACCTAAAACAATAATTACTAAAGGTATTATAATTTTAACAATAGCTATTATATAACCAACTATTTGCCAAATTCTAGCACTTTTATAACAAAAATCCATAACCTAAACCTCCTTTATTTAAAAATACTAAATAATCCAGAATCACTTTTTTGATTAATTCTACTAAAACCTAATGCCGATAAAAAAGCATTAAGAATTGGTTGATTATCTAATTTATCATCTAAATATGGTAAATTGAAAAATACTTTACTACCACTTTCTTTTTCAAAATCTTCTACATCTTTATCACTTAACACACTTCTGTTTAATACTATTTTCTTACCCCTTAATTTTTCAAATATCTCATTATCTTTTCTAATTAACTTATTTAATTGTATTCTTCCTGGTTCTATTAAATATACAATATCATGACAATATTGTTCAACTGATGAATCATTTAAATCAACAAGTATTGCATCACAATCAATATTCTGCGCCAAGAAGTCGTTGAACGTTACACTTGAAACACTTTCTAAAGAATCATCATTAAAATAGATAAAATCATTACCATCAACTTCAACAGCTTTTACTTTATAATTTGCTTCTAAATGTAATTTAAGTAAATAAACTAAAGTAGTAGCACCAGCATGTTCTGTAATGTTTTTAAAGCCAATTATCTTTTGACCAATTTTTCCTTTAGTATTGTCCTTAACATTTTCATTTAATGCTGGTTTTTCAAAACCATTTATATTATGATATTTGGCGACATCTTTATAAGAATTAGGATTATTAATTAAATAATTAATTTCATTAACATTAGTTGCAAAATTATATATACCCATTGATACTAATTGCGATAAATACATTGGAGAATTAACTGTTTCAGAATCATCTAATAATAATATAATCTTTGATGTATCAAAATTAACAGATAAATTTTGAATTACATTAATATCTTGATAATTCTTAATTGCTGTTATATCTATAATCATTTTATTGTAGTAAAAATTCGCAAATTGAGTAATTAATTCATCGACACTAAATTCCCCTTGAATATTCTTTATTACATCTATATCTAAACTAGATAATAATGCTTGATATTTATTTGCTATAATTACATTCATAAAATTATCCTTTCTTATTGATCTAAAAGTTGATTATTACTTCCCATAAAGTTATCAGTACGACCAGTTATAGGGAAAACTGTAATAGGTCCTAAAAATGGTAAACTAAATTCATAAAACACCTTTATTTCATAATAAGTATCTCCCTCATCGGTTTTAAATCTTTTGAAGCAAAAATTATATCTTGTTCCTTCCACTGCTTCTTCATAATCTCCATCAAAACTAGTTGTACCATACCATCCATCTTCACCGCGAGGGCATTGTCCAGTATTTGTATATCCTTCTCCATATAATACATTGTTAATAAGTGCTAATGACTCTTCCGATATTCCTTCATGTATTTCAACAATTGAAACCATACTATTTTTAACTCGATAAGCTTTATTATAATTAAGTACTAATGTTAAAAAACAAGCAAAAATAAGTATAAATAGTATCATAATTTGAAATACCCAGGTAGATCCACTGACTTCTCTCATAATTAAAAACCATCCCAAAATGAAGAATAATAATTTCCACAAACACCAGTCGAACCAGTACCATAATCAAAATGCCACCATTCACTTCCCATTGGTTTAGCACCTGCACTAGTAAAATATCCCCGCAAAACATTTGAATTTGAATTAGTTGCTCTAGCTAGTGGGCTTAATTCATGCATTGGTGAAGGCATATCTTTTCCATCTAAAGATACATCAACAGCACATCCTCTGTTATGATTAGAAGAATTACCGGCTAAAAAGTTAGACAAACCACTTGGCAAACTATATCCTGCTGCTCTAAAATTATTTGAAAGTTCGGTACTTCCCATTACCGTTGATTGATAATAAGGCATTATTTTATTAGAAATAGTTTGAGGACGATATGTTTCATAAATAACTAATGTATCTCCTCCAGCATTAGCATTTAACGCTGCTTGTCCAACAATTTTTGCAAAATTATATTGTAAAGGATTTATTGTCATTCCACTATATAATTTTCTTCCCGTAACGTTAGTTATATTTTGTCCATATACTTTGAAAATACTTGAAGAATTATTTGTTATACGCATTTGAACTGTAGCACCTATTTTCCCTGCATATCCTTCAAAATCAATACCTAAATTAGCACCATTTGCCCAACCACATTGACCCTCATAGTTAATATACCATCTTGTATCATCACCAGATGCAGTACCTTGTATTGTAAATATTGTACCTGGTGTCATTCTCGTTATTTGTGTAGCTAATTCTTGATCAGAAAATAACAAACCATAATTTCCTTGTGATTGTCCAGAACCTAAAGTAACACCTTGAACTCCAGCTAACTTAGTATCAAGATTTAATCCTTCAGTATTACAAGTAAGCTGTGGTGTTTCCTCTTCTTCCTCTTCTTCAGGATCTTGAGTTGTATTTCCTCCACCCGAAGAACTTACTCCAGGATTTTTCACAGGATTAACTCCACTATCATCACCTCTAGTAGGCTCCCTACTATCTAAATTACCTTTATTATCATAGGAAGAATCAGGCAAATCATCACTAGAGTCAACTATAATATCATCATTAATATAGTCTATAGTATTATAAATAATTCTCGTTTCACCTAATGTTTGAAAATTAAATATTTGTTTAAAAACAGGAATATCTAATTGAAAAAATAAAACAACTTTATAATATTTGCCATCAACAAAATCATCTTGAGCAAAACCACTACTACTTAAAGCTTCATCTATTCCACCAGTAACATCAACTTCTTTAATGCAAACAGCAGCATCACTACTGTTACTTCCTACAGAATTACCAGCTCTATCAAAGCCTTTATAGCCATCTGGACATGTACCAGAAGTTCTATACGAAGTTTCTTGAATAACCTGAACTATTTCTTCATTTAAATCTGCTCCATCTAAATAATTACCATCTAAAGCTTCAATAGCATTAACAATAGAATCTTTAACACCAAAAGCATTAGAATTATTTATTGTTAAACACATTATCGCCGTAAATAGTAAAACGAACAAAATAAATATTTGAAATATAGTTGTAATACTAATTGACTCTCTCATTTACATCCCTACCCTTTATATAAACATCTCATATCCTCAATGGGCTCACCATCAACACGACAATTTGTACAATATTCAACGCCATCAACTACTTCTCTATTAACACAATCACATGCGGCCTTTGAGCATTGCGATTTTACTGTAAAATTAGCATTTAATATTGGCCAAAGGAAATAGAAAAAAAAGGTCAATAAGACCCCAACAGAAATTACTACAACCATAGTCATGTTTAAATCTTGCGTAGCCTCTTTCATAACTTAAAACCTTTCTTCCTAATTTCATTAAATTATTTTACTATTGCAATAGATTCCCCACTATTTACTGGTACATATCCAGTTGTTGTATTTTCTGGATTCCATTTACTTGGATCGATCAAACAACTTGGGTCAGCTGTATTAGAACAACATCTACACCAACCATTTTCTACCGCAATAACTTCTCCACCTGGACAAATATTCTTACAGGTATTCATTGTTAAACCAGATTGAATTGATGGCCAGATAAAGAAATAGAAAAATGCTCCAACTGCTGCAATAGCAACAACAGTAACAACAGTCATATTTAATTCGCCAGTAGCTTCTTTCATAAAATATTATTCCTCCTTTTATATTACATAATTATTATAACTTATATTATTTAAAATATCAATAAATTTTATCCAATTTTGTGTAAACTATATACCCATCATTTGTACAACTGCTAAAATAAGTAAAATCATCATTCCAAAACCAGTACATACAAGCATTTGCATTGTCTCCCGAGTTTTGCAACAGCCCATATATTAAATTCTATTCAAGCTCTTATTCAATAAGGCTTTTTTATGTCAAGTAATTTTTTGTTTTGTGTTGTACTATGTTGTGTTTTGTGTTATAATGTTTATAGAAGGTAGGGATGGTTATGTTTTTAA
>CALVKM010000031.1 GCA_944332705.1 uncultured Bacilli bacterium | reverse complement strand
CAATTTTACATATTTTAATATATTTTTTAAAAAAATATGTTGTTTTTTGTATTTTTATGATATAATTTAGACATAATAAAGATAGGAGAGATGTGTGATGAAAAAATTATTGAGTTTTTTAGTAGTAGGAGTTGTGGCTTTACTTCCACTTAGTGTAAATGCTGCAACAATTACTGGTAACTGTGAAAAAGATACTGATTGTCCTGAAGGGGTATGTCGTTCAGTTTGTGAAATAAGAGTTGAAGGCAATACTCAAACATTAACTGAATTTAGTGGAGATTTTGTTTTTACACCAGCTGATGGTGGAAAAATAGTTTCAGTAACTCCTGGAGATGGCTGGACAAATAACACTGGTAATTCAGCAAGCTTTATGTTTACTTCTGAAGGAATGAGTGATGCAAACTTTGATTTAGCAACTGTAGTTCTTGAAGTAGAAGAAGGTATTGAAGGTTGTAATTTAACAGTAGCAAATCCTTCAGTAGGAGGAGAAATTGAAATTGAAATCACTACTGAAACAGAAGTTGATACCGGAGCAACACTTCCTATTGCAATACTTGCTTGTGGCATTGGTGCAGTTGCAGTAATCTACATAGTATCTAAGAAAAATAAAAAATTATATAAGATTTAATGATTTTTAACAACCTAATATTGGTTGTTTTTTTCTTTAATAAAACTTATTTAAAGCATAAGTCATTTAAAGATATTTTAAATATTTTAGATAATTCATACATATTAGAGATAGATATTTTAGTTATACCTTTTTCCCATCTAACAATACAAGCTTGAGTAACTTTCATTTTATTTGCTAAAGTAATTTGTGAATAATTATTTTTTATTCGCAATTTTTTTATATAATAGGAAAGTTATACTTTTTTAAATAAAATTATTGACACTCAAACAATAGTTTGATATACTTAATTTACAAGGAGGAAATTTGGTATGACTACTAGTTTTCTTACACTTATGGTCGAAACAGAAGCTGGTTCAGGAGTATATGAAAAATCAACATCAAGCGCTTGGCCGGGGGAAGGTTATATTTAATGAACAAATGAGTGCTTGTGAAAATGGCAGTAAACTTTCATGGAATGAAGAATTGGGTGCAGTAAACTTAAAAACCAATACTTCAGAAAAATGTTATGTTTATTTTGATTTAATGACATATTCATTTAATCACTCTATTGGTTCTAGAAACACTATGGAACTATCTACTGATGGTTATGGTAGAGTTATAGCGTCTACAAATCAAATAAATACACCAGGTGTGTTTGTTACGGAAATATTTCATATTGTTGCTACCTCCAATGTTACAAATTTAAATATTAAAGTTAGATATAATCCGTCTGCAGATGCATATAAAGGAAGGGTGACAATCTCTTATGATGGTAGTTTAGCACCCAATATATCGTTGACTGGAGAAAGTATGTATGTTGATGGAGAACCGATTATAATAACGGGGACTTTGTATCAAGGAGAAGAACTATTTATACGAGTACGAGTTTCTGATTTCTTAGAAACGTTTGAAAATATAGAACTAGTTGTTGAAGGAGATGGCCTAACCGTTCCAGATATATAAAGTTTACTAAAATATCCGCATAATAGGTATGTAATATTCCTATTTTTTAATGCAATTAAGTTCATTTTATGATAAAATGGTATTGGAAGTGATTAATTATGAAAGTAAGAACTAGATTTGCACCAAGTCCTACAGGATATATGCATATTGGAAATTTAAGAACAGCTATATTTGAATATTTGCTTGCTCGGAAGTATAATGGCGATTTTATTTTAAGAATCGAGGATACTGATCAAGCAAGAAAAGTAGATGGAGCAATAGAATTTATTTATAAAACTTTGGAATTGTGTGGATTTAAAATCGATGAAGGACCAATGAATGAAGGAGAGTATGGTCCATACATTCAAAGTGAAAGAAAAGAAATCTATAAAAAATATGCCGAAGAATTAGTAGAAAAAGGTAAAGCCTACTATTGTTTTTGTACGGAAGAAGAACTTAATGAAAGAAGAAAAATAGCAGAGTCTCGTAATAAACCATTTATGTATGATGGTAGATGTTCAAAACTTAGTAAAGAAAAAATAAAAGAAAATTTAGCTAAAGGTATGCCTTATGTTATAAGACAAAAAATGCCTAAAGTGGGACAAACTATTGTTGAAGATGTTATTTATGGTAAGATTAAAATAGATAATAGTATATTAGAAGATCAAATTTTACTTAAAAGTGATGGTTTTCCAACTTATAACTTTGCTAATGTTGTAGATGATCATTTAATGGGTATTACCCATGTTATTCGTGGTAAAGAGTATTTAGATCAAAGTGCTAAATACAATTTATTATATGAAGATTTTGGTTGGGAAAAACCAACATATATTCATGTTGCTATGGTTCTGGGTAGTGATGGTACGAAGTTATCTAAAAGAAATGGTGATGCTTCATTTATGGATCTTTACAATCAAGGATTTTTACCAGATGCTATAGTCAATTATTTAGTTTTACTAGGCTGGAGTCCCGCAGTAAACCAAGAAGTATTTAGTATGGATGAACTTATCAAAAACTTTGATGAGGCAAGAATTAGTAAATCAAGTAGTCAATATGATGAAAAAAAACTAGAATGGTTTAATCATCAATATATTAAAAAAATGGATGATGATAAATATTTAAATTGGGTTAAGAATTACTTTACGAGAGATACATCTTCTAAGAGTGAAGAATGGGTAGATAAGCTACTTCTTATTTATAAAGATCATTTAAATTATGGTAGGGAAATAGATGAAGTTACCTCAAACTTTTTTGTTGATAAAATAGATATTAAAAGCGAAGAATTAGAATTCTTAAAAAGTGATGGAATAATACCTAAAGTAATTGAAGCTTTCAAAGAAGAAGTTATGAACATTAATGATTGGAATGTTGATAGTATTAATATGGCTATTAATAATGTTAAAGAAAAAACTGGTGCTAAAGGAAAGCTTTTATATATGCCAATTAGAATTAAAGCTAGTGGATTTATGCATGGACCAGAACTAGCTGATACAATTTATTTAATTGGTAAGGATACTGTATTGGGTAGATTATGAAAAAGATAATTAATGTTGTACTTACTTTAGCACTAATTGGTTTAATAGGGTTTGGTATTTATAAAATATTTATTGATGGAGAAAAGCAAGTTAGTTTTTATGATAGAGAAGTAACACTAAAAGTTTGGGATCAAGTTAGAGTATCTGATGCAGTAACTGTAAAATTAATTAAAATTAATGATGGGCGATGTTTGGAGGATACTTGTGAAAGAGAAGGTCAATTTTCAGCAAATTTCTTAGTATTTAATGATATGAAATTTGCATATATTGAATTAGGTGAGTTAGAACCTAAATCACTAACTATTGATAAATTAAGTTTAGAATATAATATCGAACTTGTAAGTGTTAGTGATGATGGAAAAAGTGTGACGATTAAAGTAAATGAGGGATAAAGATGAAAATATATAATACATTAACTAGAAAAGTGGAGGAATTTATTCCATGGAATAAAGAAAAGGTAAGTTTTTATACATGTGGTCCAACAGTATATCATTATGCCCACATAGGCAATATGAGAAATTACATTGGTCATGATGTTTTGGATAAAACTTTAAGATATTTAGGTTATAATGTTACAAGAGTTATGAATATTACTGATGTAGGTCATTTATCAAGTGATTCTGATTCCGGTACAGATAAAATGGTTGATAGTGCAAGACGCGAAAACAAAACAGTTATGGATATAGCAAGATTTTATACTGATGCCTTTTTTAAAGATTTTGAATTACTTAATAATAGAATGCCTGATATTGTAAGTCCTGCGACAGCCAATATTGAAGAATATATTAAAATAATTACTAAATTATTAGATGATGGTTATGCTTACTCTTCTGGTGGTAATATTTATTTTGATACAACAAAATTAGATGATTACTATCAACTTACTAATCATAAGGCTGATTCCATGGTTGTTGGAGTTCGTGAAGGAGTCGAAGAAGATGCAAACAAACACAACCAAAATGATTTTGTTTTATGGTTTACCAAATCTAAATTTGAATCGCAAGAATTAAAATGGGATAGTCCGTGGGGGATAGGTTATCCAGGTTGGCATATAGAATGCTCTGGTATTAGCATTAAATACCTTGGAGAATACCTAGATATCCATGGTGGAGGAGTAGATAATATTTTTCCCCATCATACTAATGAAATCGCTCAAAGTGAGTCTTTCCTAGGACATAAATGGTGTAAATATTGGTTCCATAATGAACATTTAAATGATGAAACTGGCAAAATGAGTAAAAGTCATGGAGCTATTTTAACTGTGAGTCTCTTAAAAGAAAAAGGATATAATCCATTAAGCTTTAGATATATGTGTTTAATGAGTCACTATCGTAAGCAACTAACATTTTCTTATACCTCTTTGGATGGTGCAGAAAATGCATATAAAAAACTTCTTAATAAAACTAAAACTTTAAAATTTAGTGAAAATTATAATGAAGATGAGTTTAATAAATGGGACAAATTATTTAAGGAATGCTTAGAAGATGATTTAAATACCGCTAATGCGATAACTGTTTTATATGACCTACTTAAAAGTGATGTTGACGATTCAACAAAATATCATTTGGTTTATAACTGGGATCAAGTGTTAAGTTTAGAATTAATTAAAGATATTGATGATAATACAGAACATGATGATGAAATACTTAAAAAAATTGAAGAAAGAAATATAGCTAAAAAGAATAAAGATTATGCTACTGCTGATAAAATCAGAGATGAATTATTGCGTCAGGGAATTGTTTTAAAGGATACTCCTGAGGGAACTATTTATGAATATAATAATTAAAAGAGTATTTAGTCTTATTCTTTTAGTTTTAACACTCACCTGTGTTAATGTTTACGCTGAAGAATTTTCAGTAACTGCTGAAAATATAGTTCTTTATAATTTAAACGATGATAGTATAATTTATGAAAAAAATAGTGAAGAGAAAGTAAGTATTGCTAGTATTACTAAAATAATGACTGCTTTAGTAGCCCTAGATAATATTGTTGATTTATCAGATACTGTAGTTATTACCGAAGATGATTTTGCTTATACATCTGGATATTCGAAGGCAGGATTTTCAGTTGGTGATATAGTAACTTATGAAGATTTGTTATATGCTATACTCTTACCTTCTGGAGCCGATGCCGTCAATAGTATTGTTAATAATACTTTAGGATTTGATGCCTTTATAAAAGAGATGAATAATTTAGCTAAGAGAATTGGTATGAATAATACTAGTTTTTCTAATCCTGTAGGTAAAGATAGTGATACTAATTATTCGACCGCTAAAGATGTAGCAACTATGCTCAAATATGCCCTTAATAATCCAGAATTTAAAAAAATATTTACAACTAAAGAATATGAGGCAACTAATGGATTAGTCTTACAAAGTACACTCATGCCTTATAAAGATATTTTAAATGTTGATTTGATTGATGGATCTAAAAGTGGATTTACCCGTGATGCTGGTAGGTGTCTTGCTAGTATTACTACAATAAATGATGTTCCTTATTTATTAGTAGTACTAGATTCCAGTTTAGATAATAATTATAGTGCAGTAGAAGATTCTATTACAATTTATGATTATTATTCAAATAATTATAGTTATCAAGTTGTACTAGATAATGATAAAATAGTTACATCTATTCCGGTAGAGTATAGTAAAACAAAAGAATATGATATAAAATCTAGTAAAGATATTACATTATATTTAGAAAATAATTCTATAGATAATTTAACATATGAATTTGATGGTATAAAAGAAATTAAATATAATACCAAAGAGGGTAGCAAACTTGGAACAATAAAAGTTTATGATAATGATACACTAATATATGAAAGTGATGTTTATTTAAATACTGACATAGAATACTATAATTTTTATTTGCTAGGCATTTTAATAGTATTTTTCCTTTTAATTATTATAATTATTTTAAAGATTAAAAGAAGAAAAAGAAGAAGGAGGAAAAGAAGAAAGTGACTAATCATTTAGCAATAATTGTAGATGGAAATGGCAGATGGGCAAAAGAAAAAGGCTTGAAGAGAAGTGAAGGCCACAAGGAAGGGGCTAAGAGATTAGAAGAAATTATTCTTTATTTAAGTGATAATTCTTTAGTTAAGTATTTAAGTTTATATGTTTTTTCAACAGAAAATTTTGCAAGGCCTAAAGAAGAAGTGGATTATTTAATGAAATTATTCATGGTATGGTTTAAAAAAGTTAAAAATGTATATCTTGATAAAAATATTAAAGTATTATTTTCTGGAGATAGAACATTACTTAGCCCAAAAATTCAAAAGTCTATTGCAGAGTTAGAAGATAATACTAAAAATAATACCGGATTAGTAGTTAATTTTTGCCTAAGTTATGGTAGTCGCAGAGAAATAGTAGAAGCTAGTAAAAAAATAATTAAAGATAATATAAAACTTAGCGATATAACAGAAGATTTATTTAGCCATTATTTGTATCAAGATTTACCTGATATCGATTTTTTAATTCGAACTAGTGGTGAGATGCGTTTAAGTAATTTTATGTTGTGGCAATCTAGCTATGCTGAATTGTATTTTCCTAAAACCTATTTTCCAGATTTTACTATAGATGAACTAAAAAAAGCATTAGAAGAATATAAACTTCGCGATAGAAGATTTGGTAAAGTAAAATGAATATTTTTAATATTAAAGGTCAAAATATTGAAGAAGTAATTAAAGATTCTATTAAAGAAGTAATTAAAGAATTAGCTGGATTAGAAAAAAATCAAACATGTTTAATTTATAGTAGTTATTTATATAATATATTAAAAAGAAAAAATGTTTTAGTACATTTAATAAATACTAAAGATTTAGGTTTTAATTATGAACATCAATTTTTATTAGTATATGATAATTCATACTATTTAATCGATTTAACATATATACAATTTGGTGATAACTCTTTAGGAGACTTAAATAATAATTATTATATGTTAGTAGATGATGATATACTTAAATATTATTTATTTGTAGTAACTAATGAAAATAAAGATATAACTTTAAGTAGTGCTTTTCTAGGAGTATCTCATGGAATTAAAAGAATATAAAATTAAAAATAATAAATTAAGTGGTAAAAAAATAATTCATTTAAGTGATTTTCATAATACTAGAAATAAAAAGAAAATAAAATTTATAATAGAAAATATAAATAATATAAAACCGGATTTAATTTTTATCACTGGAGATTTATTTGACTATTATTTTTATAATAAAGAAAATGCTGATAAATTAATTAATAGTATTAATAACATTCCTATATATATGGTTTTAGGTAATCATGAAGAAAGATTAAAAAAAGATATTGATTATAAAAATGTAGTAGTACTTAATAATAAAAATATAATTATTGATAATATAAATTTAATAGGCATTAATAGTAGTGGTAAATCTATAAATAAATTAATAGATAATAATTATTATAATATATTGTTGGTGCATAAGCCTAATAATTATTTTAAATATAATGTTGATTTAGTATTATGTGGTCATACTCATGGTTCTAAGTTAAATAAATATTCTAAGGGATTATATGAAAAAAATAATACTAAAATGATAGTAAATAGTGGTATTAGTAGTACAACACTACATATTAGATTTAGTAAATCTAGTATAGTTTTAATAGATTTTATTTGACTTAAAGTGGTCTTTAAGTAGTATTATTAAATTGAGGTGATTATTTTGAAAATAAGTGAAGTTGCTAAAAAATACAATTTAACTACTGATACATTAAGGTATTATGAGGCATTTGGACTAATTGATAATGTCAAAAAAGTATCTGGTATTAGAAATTATTGTGAAACTGATTTAGAACGAATTGAATTTATCATTTGTATGAAGAATGCTGGTTTAAGTTTGGAAGATATTAAAGAATTTATTAATTTAACAACTATGGGAGATAAAACTATTGATAAGAGAATAGAGTTACTTCTAAAACATAAACATGCTCTAGAAGAAGAAATAAAGTCTAAAAATAATACATTAGATTATTTAAATAAAAAAATAAAGTATTATAAGGAAAAAATATGATTGGCATACTTGACTCGGGTATTGGAGGAGTTACTGTATTTAGAGAAATACTAAAAACTATTCCTAATGGTCATTTTATTTATTATAGTGATTCATTAAATAATCCTTATGGTGATAAATCAAAAGAAGAAATTCTTTATATTCTTGATAATGTTGTTACTAAATTAATAGATATGGGGTGTCTTGTAATAGTTTTAGCTTGTAATACCGCCAGTAGCATTGGAGTAAGATATTTAAGAGCCAAATATAAAAAAATAATATTTATCGCCATTGAGCCGGCGTATAAGATGGTCCATGATTATAATCCTCAAGGAAAAACTTTAGTTATGGCCACTCGTGGTACCATTGAAAGTGAAAAATTTTTAGAATTATACCATAAATATGATAATCATAATACTATTTTACTTTCTTGTATAGGACTAGCTGAGTTAATTGAAAATAATAAAGATGTTAGTAAGTATTTAAATGAGCTTTTAGGTAAATACAAAGATATAGATAATGTTGTTTTAGGATGTACTCATTATCCTTTAATAAAATCAGAAATCAAAAAGGTGCTTGGTGATGTAACATTTTATGATGGTTCTATTGGTCTTACTAAAGAGTTATTAAGACAATTAAATAATCATAATATAAAATATGAATATGAAAAACTAGAAATAAAATTTATTGATTCTAGTCAAAATGAATTTAAAGAAAAAAGATTTTGGCAGATAATAAAATAATGATGTTGCTAGTGTCATTCATCTTTGTTTTTATCTAACTTCATCAAATAATATATCTAAATCTGAAAACAAAATCAGATTCAACCAGAACAAATTAACTTAAAATTAACCTGATAATTTATCAGGTTTTTACTTGAAATAATACTTATTTTGTGGTAATATAGACACTAATTTGAAGGGGATTATTATGGTTGAAGATATTAATAAATTAAAAAGAATTAGTAAATTAATAAAAGAATATTATGAATGTTTAATTGATGAAGAATTAGAAATACCTAAAAATGTTTTAAGAATTGAACTTTATAAAAGTAGATTAAAAACTACTATAAATGAAGAAAATAAAGTATTAGATAATATTTTAAAGGAATATAGTTTAGATATAGTAAGAGATTATTTAACTAAAGAAAAAGAAAGTACTAATGAATTAGATGAATTAATAATAGAAAGATTATTAAATAAAATTAATTCTATAACACCGAAAGTATTATATAAAGAAGAATTAATAAGTACAATTGGTAAAGAAACATACTTTTTATCTTTAGCTATACTGGAAAATATCATAAAAGATCATCCTGAGTTAAAAGTCAAATTAATTGTGAGTATTTATCAATCTTATTTTACCTCTAAAACGATAGAAATTGAAGAAGAAATAATTGCTAATAACTTTAGTATTAATGAGCAACCTGCTATTACTACTGATACTCTAGCAGAATTTTATCGTGTACCAATTGGTATTCATGATGATAAAAAAGATGTAGTTTTATATATCTTCTTTGAAAAAGGAATTAAAGTATTAAAGGTTTTAGCTAAATATACTCGTGATTATGATTTAATTTATATAGTTATTAGTTATATTAGAGCACTTATTTTGCAAGCAAGTGATAAAAAAATATTTATAATGGCGATTAATGATATACTTGCTGATGATACTTATAAACCTATTCATAAGTATTTAGCAGAAATTTTAAAAAAGTTGGAAGAAGACAGGCAAATACCAATATATATCAATGTGGAGGTGCAAAATGGAAGATATTAAAGAACTATTAATCCTTGGTGGCTTTATTCAAGAATTATATCATGGTTTAATAAAGTTAGATAGTAATAAAGATAGTATTGAATATCAAAAAATACTTACTGAATTAAAAAGAAAAATAGAATGGGAAGAAATTGTTATTAAAAGAATAGTAGATTTTGGTAAAAAAGATGAAGCTATTAAGTTTATAAAAGATTGCAAGATAGATAATATGCTAATGTGTAGATATTTAACTAAATTTAATATAAATATCAAAGAAAATAGAAGTACTAATTATAATTTAAATATTGCTATGGGTGTTTATATTGATTCTTTATCTTTAGCCCTTAGAATGCTTGATAAATATTTAGAAGAACAAAAAGATTCCAATGTCATTAATTTAAAATATGATATAGTATTTATTTTAAAATATGATATAGTATTTATTTCTCCAAGTGTTATAGAAAAAGAAATGGTTGATAATAATTTTATTGCTAATAGTAATCCAACAATGATTACAGATAATTTTAAAGCTATCTATAATTTACCTTGGGAATTACATGACTTAGCTAAAGAACAAGAAATCGAATCGGAATTTATTAAACATTTTAGAGAATTAGTAAATCATGTATTAAGTAATAGTGATAATGCAGCTATTTTATATGAACAAGTTATGCTTCGTTCATTAATAGTATTATCAACTAATGAAGAATTAATTATGATGATTCAAGGTATTATTGATAATGATAAATTACCTATTAATAAAGAACCATTTAAAGAAATTTTAAAACATAAAGAAGAAGATAAATTGATACCTATATACATAACAATAGGAGCTAGAAGGAGGAATTAATGATAAGTGATTTAATTGATATAGCATCATATATTAAAACTTTGTATCAAAGATTAGAATATTTAGATAGTATTGATAAGAAAGATAGTATAGAATATAAAAGAGCAGTAGAAGAATTAAAAGAAGAAAGAAAAAAAGAAGAAGATATAATAAGTTTTCATGCAATTCATAATAATCAAATTAGTACATTAATACAAGAATTAAGAGCTAAATATCCCTTTTTAGAAAGAGGAGTAGCTATATCTACTAAAAAATTAGAAATAGAAAAACAAGTAGCACTTAGAATAATGAATGAATTATCAACAATAGATTCTACATTTTTAAATAAAAATGGTTATAATAATTCATTAAAACATTATTTAATAATTGATGAATTTATGTTAGCTTTAAGCATTGCAAGTAAAGAAGGCTCTAATAACTTTTTATATCATATTAGTTATTTAGTTTCTGGTGTTGAACAAGAATTACTTAACAATAATTTTGAAGTTTGCAAGCATCCATTAATCTATAGTGATTGTACAAAAGGAATGTATAATGTTGATGATAAATTTCATACGATATATAAAGATAATATTTTAAAAGATAGATTTAAAACATTGATTGAAACAATAATTAATCAAAATGATGAAGAATTAAATAAAGAAAGTGATTATTATAACTTCCTTAATTATTTACTTAGAAGTATTATGACTTTATCTAGTGATAATACAAGATTAGAATTAAATACATTAATTAGCAAGTATTTAGTGGGTAGTAATTGTAGTCATAAAGCTAGTGCAATATTAGAAAGCATAATTAATAGCAACGATTTAAATATCCCTTTGAGAATAACTTTTAGATAAATTTTTTATAAAGTGTTTACAAATAGAAAATCATTTGATATAATTTAGTTATTAGTGGATATAATTTATTAGTAGATTATATCTACTTGGAGCCATGTGGCCTAAGATAATTCTTAGATGAGCAAACGGTTCTACCCGCGTAGGCGCTAGGCGCCGCTTTAAAAAGCAACCTTTGGGTTGCTTTTTAAATGCTTATTCGTTTGCTTTTTTGACAGTTACTTAACAAAAAAAATTTAGCTTTTATTGTCAATTAATATGAATTTTGTTAAAATTATTATAGAAGGAAAGTGATTGTTATGTTTATTGGTGAAGAACCTATTCATATTAAAGTAAATAGTAAGGATGATATTGCCGAGCTTGTTTTAATGCCTGGAGATCCTCTTAGAGCTAAATATATTGCTGAGAATTTTTTGGATGATTCAAGACTTGTTACCAGTGTGCGTAATATGCTTGGGTTTACTGGTACTTATAATGGGGTTAAAGTAACAGTTATGGGCAGTGGCATGGGAATGCCTAGTATGAGTATTTATGCTTTTGAATTAATTCATTTTTTTGGAGTCAAAAAAATAATTCGTATTGGCACTTGTGGAGCAGTATCAGAAAAAGCAGGTGTTGGTGAAATCTTATTAAGTGATAAAGTTTATAGTGAATCAAATTTTGCTTATACTTATAATGATTATAAAGAACATGTAGTTGAAGCAAATAAAGAATTAAATGAAACAATTAAAAAAACTGCTGGGGAACTTGGCATGAGTGATAAAATCCATGAAGGTATGCTTACAACTATGGATGTTTATGGTCCTTATATTGATTATGATAGAGTATTAAATAGAATACCTACTGATTATGAAATTTTAGGAGAAGAAATGGAGGCTTTTGCTTTAATTCATGTTGCAAATAGTTTAAATGTTGCTGCAACTGCTATGGCTACCGTTGCTGATTCAAAATTTTCAAATACTGTAATGAGCATTGAAGATAGACAAAATAGATTAAATGATATGATCAAATTAGCGCTTGAAGCAATAATAAAATAAAAAGGGTGTGATTTAATTGGAAAGTATAAATGAAACAATATTTCGAGCTTATGACATAAGAGGAGTATATCCTAGTGAAATAAATGAACAAACGGCTTATACAATTGGTAGAAGCTACGGTTCATACTTACAAGAAAAATATAATAAAAATACTTGTATAGTTTCCCATGATAACAGGCTTTCCAGTGAAACATTATCCCAAAACTTGATTAAAGGGATAACTTCTAGTGGCTGTAATATTATTAATTATGGCTTAACTACAACCCCGATGAATTATTATGGACGCTATCTTAATCAAATGCCGGGGATTATGGTTACAGCATCTCATAATCCAAAAGATGATAATGGTTTTAAATTTTCTTTTGATGGTATGATTAATGCTCGGGGAGAGATGATTGAAGACTTTAAAAATTATACCCTTGCGGGAAGTTTTAAAAGTGGAATGGGTAAAATTAGTAATTCTAATATTACTGATAAATATATTGAATATTTAAAATATTCTCTTAAATTTGGTAAAAATAAACGAAAAATTGTGATTGATCCCGGTAATGGGGCAACAGCATTATTGGTGCGTAAAGTTTTTGATTCGGCATTTTGTCATCCAATTTATATCAATGATATCATGGATGGTAACTTTCCGGCGCATCATCCTGATCCAGCAGTTAGGGAAAATATGGTACAATTACAAAAAGCTGTAAAGGATAATAAAGCAGATTTTGGCGTTGCTTATGATGGGGACGGAGATAGAATTGGTGTAGTCATGGATACTGGTGAAATTCTACCTATTGAATATCTTATGATAATTTTCATTAAAGATATGTTTGCAAGTGTTGCTAAGAAAAGTTTTCTATTTGACATAAAGTGTTCTAAAAGCATTGATGATTATATTCGTATGCTTGGAGGTAATCCAGTAATGTATCAAACTGGGGCAAGTTACACCCAGTATAAAGTCCACAGCGATGATTTGCCATTCGGTGGAGAATACTCAGGACACCTTTATTTTCGCGATCGTGATGCTGATTGTGGTAGTGCTATTTATGCCACCCTTAGACTTCTAGAAATTATGAGTAAAACTAATGAAAAAATGAGTAAATTAGTAAAAGATTTTCCAAAATATTATGCAACTGATGAAATAAAAATACCTGTTAGTGATGAACAAAAATTTGCGGTTGTTGAAAAGATTAAAGAATATGCTAAAAGTATGAATTATCCAATTAATGATATTGATGGCGTAAGAGTAACTTATACTAATGGTTGGGCTTTAGTTAGAGCAAGTAATACTGGACCAAATGTAACGTTTAGAGGAGAAGCAACCAGCGAAGCGGGAGTAAAAGCCTTAGAAAATATTTATATACCTATGATTCAAAAAAATAGTGAAAATATCGATACTTTGTGATACAATTAAGTCATAGGGAGGTATCATGAAGAAGAAGTGGCCCATATTAGAAATTGGGATTAGTGTTTTACTTATAGTTATTACGTTTGCTATTATGAATTATCCAATCAATATTACTAGTTTAGAATTTTGGTTATTTATAATGCTCGCGTTTTTTGAATGTATTGTGGTAGTACTAATAAGTAAATTAATTAAAAAGAAAAGAAAAAAGAAAAAAATTGATAAGAAGTATTTAGAACATGTTAATCAAACTAAACTAATTATTATATTTGTTTTAAGTATAATATTAGTTATTGTTTTAAGTATTATAAGAAATATTTTAGTAGATGTATCTAGAGCTAAAAATATTTATCCGGAGGATAGTGAAGATTTTGCATACTATGTTGATGAGCAAACTATCTTAATTCCAATACCAAGTTATTCAGTATATTTAGGTACTAGTTGGGGAGAATTAATGCAGTTTAATAGTCCAAAAAATGCTAATCAACTAAAAGAAGAGATTGAAAATATTTTAAATAGTGATACATTTATAAAATATGAAACTGAATTTGGTGATTATTATTATAATAGTGAATATGATTATACTATAACTGGATATGATGTATATGAAGGATTAGCTATAAACAGCTTTAATTATGTTTTTTGCAATGGTAATTGTGCAGAAATGTAAAAAA
>CALVKM010000030.1 GCA_944332705.1 uncultured Bacilli bacterium | reverse complement strand
CCCCTCCTAAGGGTTAGAGTGGAGGTTCGATTCCTCTCGAGGACGCCAAATATATTAAAATTTAGTTCTAAATTTTATGCCAAGAAGTTTAAAATTAATTATTTTATTCTGAAAATTTACAAAAAATGAATTTTCACATTAAAATTAGTTGATTTTTTATTAAAAAAATGGTATAAAGATATTGACAAGTGATTTAATCATGTTTGTGCATCGCTAGATGTTCGGCGATGTTCCGTGCTGCGGACATTAATATCTTGCACCGATGCCGGTTGTCATCAGATACAATCCGAACATATTAATGAAGTAATGACCTCTTTAATGAGGTTTTTTTAATAATTTATTCACACTTTTGCTATTCTTTTTATTTTATTTATGATATTATGTATATAGATAAAGGATTGAAGTTAATGAAAAAGAAAAATATAATTTTATTTGTTTTGGTATTTATAATAACATATTTATATTTATCTTTTTGTACCGGTTTAACTCTAAGAGTAAATGGAAATTTTATAAATAATTTAATTAGAGTAGCATGGCTTAAGATTATCATAGCAACTATTATAGCAATATTTGGAGTAATATATTATAAAATATATAAAAAGCAAGATAAAAAAGTAAAAATAATTATGATATTATTAGTTATAGTTATTTGTATAATTGTTTTATGTTTAAATATGTTAGATTAGGGAGGAAATTATGTATAATTATGATTTTAAAAAAACACATGAATCAATACTTAAAGAAGCAAGAGATGTAAATGTAAAAGTTGATAAGGAGTACTTTCAAACAATATTTGTACTAACTGAAAAAAATTTATTAGTATTTTATGATATTAATAGAGGTAATCCTATCTGGGGTGTTGGAACATACATACCACCAAGTTTGGATTTATTATTTAGCGTACCTAGAAATAATGTAGTATATGAAATAATAGATAATAATTTGTATTTAATAGTTAATAATCAAAAAAATAATTGTTATGATTTTGATTTAGAAGAATTTTTGAAATAACTTTGGAATAACTGAATAACTTAGTTATTCTTTTTTTCTATTTTGTCTTGTGATATAATAGATTTGTAGTTGAGAGGGAGTGCTTTATGAATGCATTATTATTAACATTTTTAAGTGGTTTATTTTATTTAGTGGGCATAATTATATATAAATTTGTTAAACATAAAAATGAACTTACTGTTGCTGCAATAGCATGTGCAGCAGTAGTTATTATTGGTTTAATTCTCTTTGATTTGCTACCTGAATTAATTGAACAAGATAATGCTTGGTTATTTGTTTTTGTAATTTTAGGCTTTGTTTTATTATTTTTAATAGATAAGTTAATACCCCATCATCATCATAAACACCATGCTCATGATGAGGCCACAAAAGAACATAAAGATAGATTAGAACATGTTAGTACAATTACAATACTCGCTTTATCTATGCACAATTTAATTGAAGGTATGGCTCTTTATAGTGTTAGTTTAGAGAGTATTAGAAGTGGTATACTTATGCTTATAGGTGTTGGTTTACACAATTTGCCATTTGGTTTTCAGATTGCAGGTACAAAAAATAAATTGTTGGTATTTTTATTAGTTATTTCGGCATTTCTTGGAGGTTTAGTAGTATTTTTCTTTGGAAATGTTGATGAGTTTTTACAAGGAGTTGTCATGGCTTTATCTATGGGAATGTTACTTCATATATTGTTATTTGAATTATTTAAGGAAATACGCGAAAATATAAGACAAAAGATGGCGATTTATGGTATAATTATAGGTGTAATTTTATTAATAATTATTAACTTGATATAATAAGGATGTGTTTTATGAAAAAAGTATTAGTTACAGGAGCTGCAGGTAGTATAGGGATCCAAGTAATTAAATATTTGCTTGCAGAAGGAAAGTATGAAATAACTGCCCTGGATTTACGTAATAAAAATGTAAGTAAAAGATTAAAAAAGTTTAGAAGAAGAATAAATATATTATATGGTGATGTTAATGATAATGTGTTGATTGATGCTTTAGTTAAAGATCAGGATATAATTATTCATTTAGCTTCGGCGTTGCCACCGCTTTCCAATATGAAAAAGGGACTTGCTGAGATTATTGATTATAATGGTACCGAAAATATTATAAGAGCAATAAGTTATTATAATCCGAAGTGTCATTTGTTTTATGCATCAACCACAAGTATGTATAAGGAAATGGAAAATCCTAGTGTTAAGTCTAAAATTGTATTAGATGAACATGATTATTTTGAAAAAGCTAAATATGAAACGGAAATGTTAATAAAGGAAAAATTAAAAAGATATACTATATATCGTATTCCTTTAGTTTTAAGTAATCCTTTAAAAGAACCATTTATGTATCATGTTAAAAAGAACAGTATAGTAGATTATATAACTAAAGAAGATTGCGCATATGCATTTGTTAAGGGAATTAAGTATACTGATGAACTTAATAAAAAAACTTATAATGTATGTGCTAGTGAAAGCATTTTATATGAATCTTTACTTAATAAGATTGTTTTATCTACGGGTTTAACTTTTAAATATGTGTTAAGTAGAATATTCTTAGATAAAAATTATTATAGCCCGGTATGTAGTGATAAAGATGATTTAGAGAATATTATAAATTTTCGTAATAGTAGTTTAAATGAATATTTAAGGGTATTAAAAATAAGTACAAGAAAGAGAAAAGTTTCTAAGTTTTTAGCTAAAATACTCATTAAGGATAAATCATGACAGGTTTAGTTCTAGGTGGTGGAGGTGTTCGTGGCTCTTATCAAGTGGGAGTATATTTAGCACTTAGGAAGAGCCATATAAAACTAGATGGCTTTGCGGGTTCATCTATTGGAACTTTTAATGCAGCCATGCTGGCCTCTAATAGAGGTAAAGAATTATTAAAATTTTGGCAAACGACAGAGATTGGAAAGATTTTTGGTTTTAGTGATGAACTTATTAAGCTTGCTAATAGTGATAAATTTGATATGAAAATATTTAAAGCTGGATTTAATGATATTGTTAAAATCATTAAAAATAAAGGGATAAGTACTGATAATTTAATAAATACTGTTAATAGCCTAAATTTAGAAGAATCACTATTTAAGAGCAAAAAAGATTTTGGACTGGTTACAGTTAGAGCTAAAGATTTTAAACCATTTTATATATTTAAAGAAGATATAAAGAAAGGTAAACTTACTGATTATTTGATGGCTAGTTGTTATTTGCCGATTTTTAAAATGGAGAAATTAATTGATGATAATTATTATCTCGACGGTGGATTTTATGATTATGTTCCAGCGAATGCAATGCTAGGTAGAGGCTATGATAAAGTTTATGTAGTTGACCTTGATGCAATAGGATACCGAAGAAAATATAAGGATAAAGATAAAGTAATAGTGATAAAGCCATCAAGAAAACTTGGAAGTATTATTAATATCAATGAGAGTAGAGTCAGAGAAAATATTTTAATGGGATATTATGATACTTTAAAAATTGTGAAAAATCTTGACGGTTATAAATATATTTTTAAAAATAAAAGTGATAATTATTACCGGTTTTTACTTAGAAAAGTAAGTAAGAAAAAGTTAAGGGAAATGCAAAAGTTGTTTAGAACTATTAATGAGAAAAAGTTAGTTTTAAAAGCTTTAGAATATGTAATGGATAAAGAAAAATTTAGTTATTATGAAGTATATAATCAAGTGAGTGTAATAAAAAAGATAAAAAAGTTAGATAAAGATTATGGAGTATATAATTTTGTTAAAAAAATGCAATTTTTGTAGAGGTGAATAATGAAGTTAACTAAAGTAGGAAAAATTGTAGTTGCTGCTTTAATATTAATAATTGCTATTGTTGCTTTAATTATTTATTATAAAAATAAGACTGATTTAAATATTGAAAAAATCGAATCTAATGAATTTTATGATATTAAAATAGATTATGATAAAACTGGTATTGCTGCATTAGATGAAAATGTTAGTAAATTTGTAAGGGATAAGAGGAAACAGTTTGTTGATATAGTTGATAAATCAGGTAAAGTAGAAACTAGTAAATATAATTTAATTATTAATGTTAAAAATAATAAATATAATAATGTTGCTAGTGTTCATGCCTTATCTTTTGCTTATACTGGGGGAGCCCATTATACTAGAGAAGATGAGTCTTATGTTTATGATTTAGAAAAAGAGGAATATATCAATTTTTCTGATATTTTAGTTCAAGATGCTAATATTGAGCCAATTGTTTTAGAAAGTTTATATAATTATGCTAAAGAAAAAGATATTGTTTTAGATGAAGAATGGGTTAAAAGAGGTATAAGTCAAAGTGATAGTAATTACAAATATTTTTATTTTAGTGAAAGTGGCTTAAATATTACTTTTCCCCCTTATCAAGTTGCTAGTTGGGCAGATGGGGAAATAACTTTAACTATTCCTTATGAAAAATTAGAAGGTATATTAAAGAATGAATATATGGATGATTCATTAGTTACAGATATTACTTATCCTAAACAAACTGAAAGAGATTTAAGTGAGTTTGAAGGTAAAAAGTTAATTGCTTTTACTTTTGATGATGGCCCTAATACAAAAACAACTTCTAGGTTACTTGATGGAATAAAAGAATTTGATGCCAGAGTTACTTTCTTTGTTTTAGGAAGTAGGGTTGCTAATAATAGTGAAGTATTAAAAAGAGCGTACGTTGAAGGTAATCAAATTGGATCACATACCTATAATCATTTAAATTTATTGTTACTTGATGATGCTAATGTTTTATCCGAGATTAATATGGCAAACGAAGAAATAGAAAAAGTAATAGGTATTAGACCGAGTATACTCCGTCCTCCGTATGGAAATATTAATGATCATATAAAAACATATGCTAATATGCATATAATAAATTGGAATATTGATACGGAAGATTGGAAATTAAAGGATCGTAATTTAATAAAAGATAAAATACTGGAAAGTGCTCATGATGGAGCAATAGTGTTACTGCATGATATATATACTGAATCAGTTGAAGGAGCACTAATGGCCATGCGGGAGCTAGAGCGTGATGGTTATGCTTTTGTTACCATTGAAGAAATGGTAAAATTAAAAGGGGTTACATTAGATTATGATACAACATATTATTATTTTTAAGAAGGAGATGTTTAATTTATGGGAAGAGCTTATGAAGTAAGAAAAGCAAGTATTCAAAAAACAGGAGCTGCAAAGGGGAAGATTTATACAACTTTTGCTAAAGAAATTTATCTAGCTGCTAAAAAGGGCGGAGTAGATATTTTAGCTAATCCTAGTTTAAAAAGATTAGTGGATAAAGCTAAAAAAAGCCAAGTTCCAAGTGATATTATTAATAGAGCTATTGATAAAGCAAAGGGTACTGGTGGAGAAGATTATCATGAAGTAATTTATGAAGGATTTGGACCTGGGGCAGCAACTCTAATTATTAAATGCTTAACAGATAATGTTAATAGAACAGTTGGTATGGTTAGAGCAGCTTTTAATAAAGTAAATAAAAGTTTAGGAGTTACTAATTCTGTAGCTTATAATTATGAACATTTAGGTATTATATCATTTAAGTATAATGATCTAGAAGAAGTATTTGATACACTACTTAATGCTGGTATTGAAATTAATGATATTGAGAGTGATAATGGAGAAATTACTATTACTTTAAAACCTGGAGATATGAATAGTGTAAAAGATGAATTAGAAAAATTAATTCCTAATATTGATTATATAGTAGATGAAGTTGGCATGTATCCGCATGAGCGTATTACTTTAGCTGGGGAAGATTTAGAAGTATTTACTAAACTTTATAATTTACTTGATGATATTGATGATGTATCAGAAATATATACTAATGTCGAGGGCTTCTAATGTTTAAAAAAAATAAAGATTTGTTTAAATTTATTGGAATTATTGCAATTATTTTGTTATTGTTAGTTGGTCTATATACTATTTATGGTGGTATGTTTGCTAATTTACTTTATAATGCTTTATTTTATGGCAAATATAATACAATGTTAATTTCCGAAATAGTTATTGTTTTATTTGCAATAATAGTTATTTCTGTTAGAAAATTGTGGCCGCAGTTAAGGAGTAAGAAAGAAAACTTTATTACAGGTATAAAAAGGGGTATGCCAATACTTGTAATATCTGTTATTATGTTACTTGTTAATGGGGGAGAGTTAATAATTGATGGTAATTTAAGTATACCTAATTTTATTAGTTTAGTGTTAGTTAGTATTGCTATTGGTATTGCTGAAGAATTTATATTCCGAGGATGGCTCCAAAATGAAGTGATGGATAGATTTGGCGAAGGTAAAAAAGGTGCATTAATAACCATTTTAATAAGTGGCCTTTTATTTGGATTGTTTCACTTAGTAAATGCTTTATCAGGGCAAGATTTATTTACAAGTTTTATGCAAGTTATTCAAACTAGTGCTATTGGTATTTTATTTTGTTCGGTATACTATGCATCAAGAAATATTTGGAGTTTAGTGTTTTTACATTCATTTTATGATTTTTCAGTATTGCTTGGTGAAGTAAATAGTTATAAAGATTGTGCTAATAATACAGATGTTGCTATGGTTGTTAATATTATCACCTTAATTATTTCAGTATTATTTGCAATTATTTATATTGCTTATAGTTATTTAAATATTAAGAATGATGTAAATACTAAAAGAAGAGTTACTCAAATTATAGTTGTTGCAATACTTGCAATGTTTATAACTTCTTATTTAGCTCCAAGTGAAATAATGGATAAACAAATTTGTTATAATTATGAAGAAATAGATATAAATAATGGAAAAATAACTTATTTTGTAGAAGATGAATTTGTTATAAATTATGTTAATGATGAAAATTATATTTATAATTATAAATTGTTTATAGAAAATAATAAACTTAATATAACTAATTTAAAAACTGGAGATAATATTAAGTTTAATATGGATGCTTATAATTTTGTGGTTTATGAAGATGGATTAAATTATGTAATATTAGTTAATTCTAGTGATAAAGTGTATGTAAGTAATTTTATGAATAAAGATAATTTAAGTGATAACTTAAATTATTTAGAAGAAATAAGTAATAGTTTTTTAAGTTTTGATACACCAGAGATAATAGAAATTGGTTATTTAGAATATGAAAATACAATTTATCCATTATTAAAAAGTTATATAAATGATTATTTTATAATTAAAGATAATAAAGTAATGGTTATAAAGTGATTTAGAACTCTAGTTATAGGGTTCTTTTTGACTTTTAAGAATGTCAAATTAATAGATAAATATATATAAAATTTAAAGATAGTGGTATAATATTTATATATTGGTGGTTTTATGAAGTATAAATTAAAAAAAATAAATGTGATAGTAACTTGTTTTATAATTTTTACTTATTTAGAATTAGTATTTAGGTTATTTACAAGTAATAGAGTATTTGGTATGAACTTATTATATAGTAGTTTATATAATTTGTTTTTAGCATGTCTTATTAGTTTTATAGCCTCTTGGGGTAATAATAAAACTAATAAGGTATTATTTTTTATATTAATTGGTTTTATGTGTTTTATTTATGCTTTACAATTATGTGTATTTAAAATGTTTGGATTTTATTTTGATTTATCACTTTTAGGAGCAACAGATCAAGTAATGACTTTTTATAGTGAAGGAATAAAAGTAATTATTCAAAATATTGTGGGAGTAATATTATTCTTTTTACCATTTATTTTATTACTTATATTTAATAAATATTTTGCCATTAGAAAAGTAAATTGGAAATTTAATTTAATAAAATTAGTATCTGCTATAGCAGTGTTTGTAATATTTATATTATGCTTAAATATTAATAAAGATAGTATTAATTCGGCATATGAGCTATATTATCATGTTAGTAATAATGAGCTTAATATCAAAAAACTAGGAGTACTTAATGCCTTTAGATTAGATTTACAAAGGAATATTTTTGGTTTTGAAGAAAAAATTAGTATAATTGATCCAGATGACTATTATGATGAAGATGATAGTGACTCTAAAGAAGAGCCAGATGAACCAGTTATAGTTTATGAATATAATAATTTAGATATTGATTTTGATTCTTTAATTGCTAGTGAAAGTAATAGTACAATTAAACAAATGCATGAATATTTTAAAAATGAATCTGGTACTTTGCAAAATGAATATACAGGAGTATTTGAAGGTAAGAATTTAATATTATTTATGGCCGAATCTTTTAATGAAATAGCCGTTAGAGAAGATATAACTCCAACTCTTTATAAACTTGTTAATAGTGGTTTTAAATTCAATAATTTTTATACTCCAACTATTAGTAGTACTATTGGTGGAGAATTTCAAGAACTAACTGGTTTAGTGGCCGCTTCAGGTTTCTTATCACCATGGAAAAGTGGAGAAAATTATTATCCTTTTGGTATTGCTACAGCCTTTCAAAATTTAGGTTATAATACTTATGCTTATCATAACCATACTTATACTTTCCAATCTCGTCATAAATATTTGGCCTCTTTAGGTTTTGATAATTATTTAGGTTGTCGCAATGGTTTGGAAGACCGTATTAATTGTAATCAGTGGCCCGAATCAGATGTGGAAATGATTGATACAACATTTGATGATTATATAAATAGTGAAGAACCATTTATGGTTTATTATGTAACTGTTAGTGGTCATGGCGATTATGGATTTAATTATAGTGCAATGGCAAGAAAACATAAAGATGATGTTGCAGGACTTGAGTATTCGGAAAAACCACTTGCTTATCTAGCAGCCCAAATAGAACTTAATGATGCTCTAGAATTGTTAATTGCGCGTCTTGATGCTGCCGGAGAGCTTGAAGATACTGTTATAGCTTTAGTGGGTGACCATTATCCATATTATTTATCTATTGATGAAGTAAATGAAATATCTAGCTATGAAAAAGATAGTGTAGTTGAGGTAAATAGAAGTAATTTCATTTTATGGAATAGTGAAATGGAAACAGTAGAAATTGATAAAGTTGGTAGTCAAATAGATGTTCTTCCTACAATATATAATTTGTTTGGAGTGCAATATGATTCAAGACTAATTATTGGTAAAGATATTTTATCAACCGAACCAGGTCTAGCGATATTTGGTAACTCTTCTTGGGTAAGTGACAAAGGAACCTATTTTTCTAGCAGTGGTAAGTTTGTTTCAAAAAATGGAGAAGAAGTCAGTGAAGATTATATTAAATATATGAATAGAGTAGTTTCTAATAAAATAACGATGAGTAGGTATATTATGCAAAATGATTACTATCGTAAAGTTTTAGGAGGTTAAATATGTGTGGAATTGCTGGAATCATAACAAAACGGGAAGAAAAAGAAGAACTAATTACTAAAATGAGTGAGCGTATTAAACATCGGGGACCTGATGGCGAAGGATTTTTTATTGATGATGATATAGCACTTGCCCACCGCAGACTTTCCATAATTGACTTATCCACCGGTAATCAACCGATGTTTAATGAAGATAAAAGTGTAGTAATTGTTTATAATGGTGAGGTTTATAACTATAAAGATTTAAAAGAAGAATTATTAGCTTTAGGTCATACCTTTACAACTACTAGTGATACTGAAGTATTAGTTCATGGTTATGAAGAGTGGCATACTGATTTACCAAATCACTTGCGCGGTATGTTTGCTTTTGCTATTTATGATAAAAATAGCAAAGAATTGTTTTTAGCTAGGGATAATTTCGGAATAAAACCTTTATATTATGCTTATATGAATGATACTTTTATGTTTGCATCCGAAATAAAAGCTTTCCTAGATTTACCAGATTTTAAAAAAGAATTTAATGAATCTATTTTAGGGGCATATTTAGAATTTAGTTTTGTCCCAACTAATGAAACATTTTTTAAAGGTGTATATCGTTTGGATGCGGGTTCAAGTCTTTTGTTTAAAGATGGAAATATAACAATTGATAAATATTTTAAATTAGATTTTAAAGAAAAAGATCAAACATTTGCGGAAGCCGTAGAAAAAATAGCTGATGTTATGAAAGATTCAGTGAGTCATCATTTACTTAGTGATGTAGAAGTAGGTTCATTCTTATCTAGTGGAATTGATTCATCTTATATAGTATCACTCGCTAAACCTAATAAAACATATACTGTTGGTTATGATATAGCAAAATATGATGAAATAACTTACGCTAAAGATTTAGCGGACAAACTTGGTATTACTAATAAAAGTCATGTTATAACTAAGGATGAATACATGAATAGCTTAAGTGATATATTTTATTATTTAGATGAACCAACTAGTGACCCTGCTGCCATTTCCCTATATTTTGTGGCAAAACTGGCAAGTAAGGATGTAAAAGTAGTTTTGTCGGGTGAAGGGGCAGATGAATTCTTCGGCGGATATAATATATATCGATATGATGTTGATATGGGATTTTATAATAAATTACCATATTTTATCAGACACTTCTTCAGTAATATCGCGAAACTCTTGCCGGAGTTTAAAGGTGTAAATTTCCTAATTAGAAGAGGAGAAAAACCAGAAAATTATTATATTGGTGTAAATCGTAATTTTTCGGAAAGAATGGCTCGTAAAGTCTTAAAAAACAAATATCCTTTAAAAGCCATTGATGTAACAAAAGAAACTTATGCAGAATACAGTAATTTTACAGATATTGAAAAAATGCAAGCTATTGATATAAATTATTGGTTAATGAAAGATATTTTACTTAAGGCCGATCGTATGACTATGGCAAGTGGCCTAGAAGGAAGAGTACCATTTATTGATAAGTGTGTATTTAATGTTGCAAAAACTCTACCTATCGAATATAAAGTTACTAAAGAAAATACCAAAGTAGCCCTAAGAGAAGCTGCAAAAGAGGTTATACCAACTGAAGCTTATAAAAAGAAAAAATTAGGTTTTCCAGTACCAATTCGGGAATGGATTAAAGATGATGATGTTTATGAAGAAGTAAAAAACACATTAAATAGTGAAATAGCGAAGTATTATTTTAATACTAATGTTTTAAATAAATTATTAATAGAACATAAGAATAATAAAAAAGATAATTATCGTAAAATATGGACAGTTTATTGTTTTTTAAAGTGGTATGATGTGTTTTTTAAAGAAGAAAATGTTTAAAATAAAAAACTAAAGAAGAAAAGAAGGTGAAATATGATTGAATATATTATTATAGGATTACTTATACTTGTTATTATTTTATTAATAGTGCTTTTAGTAAGAAGACAAAATAATAATGATTTAATGGAGAGAATTGGGCATTTTGAGGCTAATATCAATAAAGAAATTGGTGATTTTAAATTTAGTTTTTCGAAAGATTTAATGACTGATTTTGAAAAGTTAAATGAGAAAATTGAAAGAAAATTAACCCTTATTAGTGATACTGTTAATGAAAGATTAGATAAGAATTTTGAGAAGAGTAATAAAACATTTATGGATGTTTTAGAGCGTTTATCTAAAATTGATGAAGCTCAAAAGAAAATTGATAGCTTAAATGGAGAAATTATATCACTGCAAAATGTTTTAACTGATAAAAAGACTAGAGGAACTTTTGGAGAAGTAAACCTTGAATATATTTTGAATAATGCTTTTGGTTCGAGAAATGGTATTTATGAAGCACAACATAAATTTTCTAATGGTGCTATAGTTGATGCTCTTTTATATGCCCCAGCACCACTTGGAACTATTGCAATTGACTCTAAATTTCCACTAGAAAACTATCAAAGAATGACTGATAAAACTAAAGATAAACAAATCCGTGATCAAGCCGAAAAGTTATTTATAAGTGATGTTAAAAAACATATTGATGCTATAAGTGAAAAATATATAATTCCTGGTGAAACATCTGATGAAGCCATCATGTTTTTACCTGCGGAAGCAATATTTGCGGAAATCAATGCTTATCACCCTGATTTAATAAATTACGCTTATAATAAAAGGGTGTGGATTACTGGACCTACAACTTTAATTTCAACTTTATCAATAATTAGTATGATTCTAAAAAATATGGAACGAGATAAATATACGAAGATTATTCATGAAGAATTAAATAAATTAAGTATAGAATTTACAAGATTTAAAGATCGTTGGGATAAATTATCAAGAAGCGTTAAAACCGTCAATCAAAGTATTGATGAACTAAGTACAACCAGTGAAAAAATTACTAAGAGATTTGATTCTATTAATAATGTTGATGTCGACAAATTATTAGAAAATAAAGAAAAGAGGGAAATAGTTAATACCTAGCTATTTCTTTTTTTCCAAAAAACTTGTGCTAAAGAAATCAACGAAAATTTAAAAAACATAAAAATAGAAAAATAAAGTTTTAAGTAGGAGTCAAACTAAAGCAGTAAAACAAAATTTTAGTTTCACAATTTTTGGCTCCCGTCAAAAAATTGTATAAATTTGTGAATTCCCAAAGTAACTGCAAGTGAGATTTCCCTAAAATTCAGTCTCAAAGTAAATGTAAATAAAAAACAGTATTTTGGAATGGTCAAAAACATTTAAAAAAATTGCAATTCTCAAAGTAAATGCAATTTTTTTAAATGTTTAATTATGACTCTTCATATATTGTTATATTTGCTTTTTTTATATCTTGTTTATCTAAATATTTTTTAATATTCTCAATATTTTTATTTCCAAGTAAATATGGAGTTAAATTAACTTTGTCTTCATCTATTCTTTTAAATCCTAAATCTTCTAATTTATCTATGGGAATATATTTATCTACCAAATCAAATGCACATTTTCCATCTAAATCTTTTCTATAAAGGCTATTAATGTGATTACATACAGTATTAATATCTTCTTGAGTATAAACACTTAATGATATTCCTTTTGGTATAATTCTTCTGATAAATTCATGAATATTTTCAATATTTCCTTTTTCTCCAGAACAATATGGATGACAGTAAAATACATTACAATTACTTGAAAGTTCCATAAATTTGTTTGGATTAATAAATTCAACACCATTATCAGTTAAAAGTATTTCCATTAATAAATCAAATACTTCATCAGAAATATTATCTTTTAAATATTTGAGTTTTTCAATTATTTTATCTTGAGTTTTTTGATCAATAATAAAAGCTATTAAAAATTTAATTTCTACAATTTCAATTGTGAAAATAACTCTTTGATTATTATTTTTAATACCTTCAACAGTGTCTAATTGAACTTCAGTAGCATCAGAATTTTTTCCTTTATAAGCAATATAATCTTCATAAGTATGATTGGTAACATCTCTTTTATATTCTGGAGTGTCTTTATCTTTATTATTTTTAGTTCTGTTACTTCTTGGAAGTTCAGAAGCTTTAATATCCAGCAATCCTTGACTAATTTGTCTATAAATACTTGATTCATTAAAATGATATCCACGCCTATTAATGACAGCAACAGAGTGAAATATACTTTTATTGTTTCTTATTAAAGTAACTAAATCAGTATTAAGAATAATCCATTCTTCTTCGGTATAATGTAATTTAGTTCTTGAATTATGTAATAAATCAAGATATTCCTTTTCTGCTTGATCTGCTGTATAATAATGTCTGGGGTGTCTGCAATTTTGTTTTGAAGTGCAAGAATTGCAAACCTGAGTAGCAGAATTCAATTTTTCACATTTTTGAAATTCTGCTACCAAACAATATTTATAACATTCTAATTTAGTATTTGGGCATTTTTTGCTTTTTATGCATATATTAGAACCATTAAAACTTGATGGAAAAACAGTTTGAGTATGATTTCTAATTTCTCTAGAAACAGTAGATAAACTACGATTAATAGTGTTAGCAATTTCAGTAAATGAATATCCTTCATTTAATAAAATTTCAATTGTTTTTCTTTCAATAATTGTTAAATGATTATTCTTCATAGAAAGCATCACTTATTTTTTCATAAATAAAATTCATGTGAAAAAGTAAATGTTCTGTTAATTCAAATATATCATTATCACAATGAGTATCAAAGGAAGAATTATTTAATGTTTTTATTAAAGAAAATATTTCTGTAGATATATCGCTAATAATTAATGAAATAGTTAAATTATAAGTAGATATAAGATTATTGTTAGGAAAAATAGATTTAACAATTTCGTTAGAATCAAGAACTTCACTATTTACTTCTAAAATATTTCTTAAAGCCCAAATGAGTTCTTGTACATCGTAGATATTATTAGTTGCATGAAGGCATTTATATACATTAGTATAAATTTCACCGCTATCTTGGATATATGATAAACAATTTGAATAGTCATAATACAATTTTTTAATTTCGTTTTTTTTCATTTTTTAAATTCCTTTCATTTTTTTATTTAGATTGATTATAATTCTAAAAATACAGCAAGTTACATCATCTCCTTGTATAATAATATTTGGGGCTCTGCCCCAAACCCCGGGGTTTATCGCTTTTAGACACCCAAAAAAAGGAAGCAAAAATAAAAGAAGTCAATAAACTATTATTGGCTTCCTTTTTGGTTTGTCATCACTTGGTGCTCTGGTTGCTCCCCAGCATTGCCATATCCCCCAAGTGATGAAACATATTATAACTAAAGTATTTATAATTTTCAATACCAATTTACTTTTAATATTATTCAAAAAAAGTTAGTCTCAAAGTAAATGCAAGTGACATTAGTTTAATAGCAATAACTTAATTAACCATTACTCTCAAACTAAATGCAAGTGCTATTCTCAAAGTAAATGCAAGTCAAAATGTTCAACTTGCAGTTACTTTGAGAATTGAAAAAATTGTATAAATTTCAACCGAAAGGTTGATTTTTTTTTTTTTTTTTTTTTTTTTTTTTTTTTTTTTTTTTTTTTTTTTTTTTTTTTTTTTTTTTTTTTTTTT
>CALVKM010000029.1 GCA_944332705.1 uncultured Bacilli bacterium | reverse complement strand
AAATGCCCTAAAAACGGGCATTTAGTAACAAAATCTTTATTTACACTATTTACGTGCATTAAGTTTTAAATTCAATCCAAAACAAAAAATTACTTGACATAAAAAAAGCCTTATTGAATAAGAGCTTGAATAGAATTTAATATATGGGCTGTTGCAAAACTCGGGGGGCTTTATGAATGGACTATTTCCCGCTCCTCCGACACATTAGCTTATGCATTTTTTATACACTGGGAAGGAAGAATCGGTTCCGAAGGTGTAGGTTCTGGTAGTGGGATTTCTTATGCTGTTCGTCCTTGCTTCTACCTCAATTCCAATGTCCAATATGTCAGCGGATCTGGAACAAGTTCTGACCCTATAATCATCACAAATTAAATCAAATTTATTGTAATCCGTCTTTGTGGTAATCAAAATAGATTATTATATAGACATTAATTGTTGTGTGTGATATACTTTTTTTGTAATAGTATAGGAGATGATTAAAGTGGAAAATGAAAAAATTAAAAAGGAAACAAATATGGTGGCATACTCAGTTAAGTGTATATCATGGCTTTATTTAATTATAAGTATTGTGTTTTTACTTGTTGATAATTTTGTTATAAATGCAGATTTTGGCTTACCAGCTATAATAAATATATTTTATATAGTAGTTGCGGTAATTATATTTATATTTATTTATGCTATCGGAGAAATTATACAAATTATTCATGATATTCGCAGAAGATTATATAAAACAATGGAAGTAAAAGAAGAAAAAAATGATGTAATTGAAGATGAGTAATATAGACAAATGTATGTTTATTTGCTAAAATTAAATGGTAATAAGGAGAAGTAAATAAATATATGGCTAAGAAGAAAAATAATAAAAGTAAAATGAGTTTTATGAAATATTTAAGTATATTTCTTCTTATAGTAAGTGTGTTAATTTTAGTGTTAGTTTATTTTATTAATGTGTTACCAATAGATTACTTTATAGTATTAGTAGTCCTTGTTTTAATTATTGATTTAGTAGTAATTAAGTTATTACTAGGTAGTGGTAAAATAAGAAATGTTATTGGAGTAATACTATCAATTATACTTATTATAATTATGGTATTTGGTATTACTTATGAACTTAATACAATAGATTTTTTAAAGCAATTTGGTTTTAATACTTATAAAGAAGAAGTGTATAATGTTTTAGTTTTAGATGATAGTGAATACGAGGAACTTAATGATTTAGATAATGCGACTATTGGACATTTAGATGAAAATGTGCATGAAGGGTTAAATAGTGCAATAGACAAAATAGATCAGCAAATAGATTTTGAAAGTGTAGTACTTGATGATATCAATAGTTTAGTAGATAATTTGAGTAGTGAAGAAGTAGATGCAATAATACTTGAAGATGCTCAAATTACTATGCTTGAAGAGGATAATAATGGGTTAATGGATAATTTTAGGATAATTGCTTCTTTTGATATTGAAACAGAAATAGAAGTTGTAAGTAAAGAAGTTAATGTGACAAAAGACTCCTATAACATATTAATTACGGGAATTGATTCTTATGGAAGTATTACAAGAGTATCTAGAAGTGATGTTAATATGATTGTTTCTGTTAATCCTAAAGAAAATAAGATATTACTTACAAGTATTCCAAGAGATTATTATGTTTATTTAAGTGATTATAAAGATTATGATAAACTTACTCATACGGGTATTTATGGAATAGATGTTACTACTAAAGCTTTAGAAGACTTACTTGATATCGATATAAATTATTATGTTAAAGTTAATTTTACAACTTTAGTTGATATTGTAGATGAACTTGGTGGTATTACTGTTAATTCTAATTATGATTTTACTAGTATTGATGGATATCACTTTAGTAAGGGTGAAAATAATTTAAATGGTAAAGAGGCTTTATCTTTTGCAAGAGAAAGACAAGCATTTAGTGAGGGAGATAGAGTTAGAGTTGAAAATCAACAATTAGTACTTACAGCAATTATAAATAAAGTGTTAAGTGCTGGTATTATAACTAATTATAATAGTTTACTTAATGCTTTAAGTGGAGAATTTTTAACTAATATTACTAATAAGGAAATTACGGATTTAATAAAATGGCAAATTGATGGTATGTATTCATGGAATATTGAAACTATATCTTTAGATGGCTCGAATGCTTTTGATTATACTTATAGCTATAAGAATCAAAAATTATATGTCATGATGCCTTATCCCGAAAGTGTAAATAGTGCTAAAGAAAAAATAAAAAATGTATTGTAAAGAAAGCGTAAAGTAATTGCTTTCTTTTTTGTTGGGTTTTGACTTGTTTTGTCGAAAGTGTTTAAAAATGGTTATTTTTCCTCTATATTAAATATGTAAGGAGAAAAATTATGTTAAAAATGAATTTAGAATATAAAGATGATACTTTATATGTTTATTTAAAAGGTGTGTTAAATAAAAGAAATTGTTATAAGATAAATAATTATTTAAATCCGATACTTAAAAAACATAAGATAAGTAATTTGATATTAATTTTAATTCATTTAAGAGATATTGATGAAGTAGGACTTGATTCTTTAAAACGAGCCAAGTATTTAGTTAAAAGTTGTAATGGCAGTATGAAAGTGTGGGGGTGTGATAAAAAAATAAAAGATAAAATAAAAGATTTGAGAGTAAGAAAAATGAAATATATGGGTGAAGAATATGTATGAGGAAATAGTTAAAGAAAATGCTGGACTTATTTGGACGATTGCTAAAAAGTTTTATGGAATACCTAAAAGTGATTTATATCAAGCTGGAGTTTTAGGGGTTATTAAAGCTTATAACAATTATAAACATGATGGAGATTGTAAGTTTAGTACCTACGCCTACAAGTATATTTATGGGGAAATGTATATGGTAGCTAGTAATAAAAGTATTAAGGTAAGTAAAGATATAATTAAACTTAATAAATTAATTGAAAAGGGTAGATGTATGATGGTCCAAGAATTAATGCGTAATCCTAGTAATGAAGAATTAGCAGAGTTTCTAGGAATTGATCTTAACACTTTAAATAATGCTTTGGAATATACAAGTGCACTTGTTTCAATTGATGAAGAAAGTGATGAGCGTAGTTTACATGAGGTTTTATATAAGGAAGAAGATGTAACAGTAGATGATAAAATACTGCTTCATGATAGTATTGATTCTCTAGATACTTTGGAACAAGATATTATAAAAGCTAGATATTATGAAGATTTAACGCAAAGTGAGACTGCTAGAAAACTTGGTATTACGCAAGTAATGGTATCGAGGTATGAATCAAAAAGTTTGAAAAAAATGCGAGATTTTATGTATATGTAAGAAAAATAGCGACACAATAAGTTTAGGTGATAATATGACTAAGGAAGATTATAAAAAATTAGTGAAAAAACATACGCCGAAGGAACCTAAACTAAGAAATATTGTTGTTGCTTTTTTTGTTGGTGGTTTAATTGGCTTTTTTGGAGAGTTCATTATCTTTATGCTTCAAGAATCATTTGGTATGTCTAAAGTTATTGCAGCAACTTGGACTTGTTTAATAATTATAGGTACTGCTAGTATCTTGACCGCTTTTGGATTCTTTGATAATTGGGTTAATAAGTGTAAATGTGGGCTTATAATTCCTACAACTGGTTTTGCTCATAGTGTAACTGGTAGTGCTCTTGATTATAAGAAAGATGGACTTATAACAGGACTTGGAGCTAATATTTTTAAACTTGCTGGTTCAGTTATTTTGTACGGGGTGATTTCGGCATTTATTTTAGTGATTGTGAGAGTGGTTATTGGTGTCTAGTAAGAAATATAAGAATGTCTATTTAAATGACTATTTTACAATTGTTGGACCATTAGAAAAAGAGAGCCACTTAAAAAAATATAATTTATCTATGGATGATTATTATTATAAAGAAAAAACTTTTGAACAAGCAGAAGTTAAAATGCAAGAAGATACAGTTAATAATTTAATGCATCGCAATAGTTTAAATGATTCTGATATAGATTTATTAGTTGGAGGGGATTTAACTAATCAAATTGCTGTTTCTAGCTATAATGCTAAAAATTATAATATCCCATTTTTAGGGGTGTATTCGGCTTGTGCAACATTTCCTGAAGAATTAATTCTTGCTAGTAATTTTGTTGACTGTAGTGGTTTTAAAAAGGTTATTACGGTAGTTAGTTCGCATAATTTAACAGCGGAAAAACAATTTAGGTATCCAGTAGAATATGGAGCACCAAGGCCTCACACATCAACATTTACAACAACTGGTGCTATTGCTACTTTAGTTGGAAAAAGAGAAAGTAAAATAAAAATTGAATCATCAACAATTGGTGTAGCCATTGATATGGATATAAGTGATGCTAACCATATGGGAGCAGTTATGGCCCCAGCAGCAGCATCAACATTAATGAGACATTTAACTGATTTAAAAAGAGATGCCTCTTACTATGATTTAATTTTAACTGGTGATTTAGGTTGTGTTGGAGGTAAAATATTTCAAGATTATTTAGAAACTAACTATAAAGTTCATTTAAAAAATTATTTGGACGCCGGTTGTGAATTATTTTTAGATAGTCAAGAAACTTATGCTGGTGGTAGTGGACCTGCTTGTCTTCCTTTAGTTTTATTTTGTAAAATACTTACGACTAAGAAATATAAGAAAATATTAATTATTGGCACAGGAGCTTTGCATTCAACAACATTTGTTAATCAAAAAATGAGTATTCCCGCAATTGCTCATGCCGTAAGTTTGGAGGTGGAATAATGAATTTTCTAAATGCCTTTTTATTCGCCGGATTTGCTTGTGCGATAGCGCAGATTATTTTAGATAATACCAAACTTACGCCAGGACATATTACAAGTATTTATACTGCCATTGGAGCATTTTTATCGTTTTTAGGAGTATATGATGATTTAGTTGTTAAATTCGGAGCTGGAGCAACAGTATTAATTTCAAATTTCGGTCATATGCTTTATCAGGCCGCAATTCAAGGCTATATGGCCGAAGGAATACTAGGAATATTTTCTAATATGTTTACCAAATCATCAGCTGCTATTGCTGGAGCTATAATATTTGCCTTTTTAGTTGCTTTGGTGGCTAAACCTAAAAATTAAATTAACAAATAAATTTAAGCTTAAAATAAAAACCGATACTTATATTATCTCATAATAAGAGGGACTTGATAAGAAAACTAAAATAGTTAGTTATGAAATAAATAATTATAGAAGATATTTAATATTAGCAGTATTATATTCTTAAATAAGATAATAAAAATGAAATGGTCAATTTTAAAAATTGGCCATTTACATTATATGATTGTTTATGTTAGCATAGATAAATCACAAAATTATTGAAAATGAAGCTAGGAAGAAATCAACTGCTCTAAAAGATAACTCTAATACGCTTTTTACTTATTGACTATAGAAAAACTTATAGTTGAAGCTCAATGAAATATTGCAGTTATGTTAAAATATTTTCAGAAGAATTTAGATTAATTAATAAAATGCCTAAAAATGTAAAATAATTCATAAAGTTATTTACTTTTTAAGCATATTTTGGTAATATTGAAATATAGAGATAATAAAAGAGGTGTTCTAGTATGATGGATTTCATATATGATTTATATCAAAATGATAATTTTGTTTTATATTTAACAATAGCTTTAGTAATATTGGTAATTTTATTTGTTGTGGTATTATTTTTTGGCAAAAAAGATCAAAAGTTAGAAGAAACTAAAAGACTACAAAAAATAGAATTGGATAATGCTTTTAAAGAAGAAAATACGGAACCTACAAAAGTAGAAGCTTCTGAAGTTAAAGAAGAAAAACCAAAGGTAGAAGAAGAATTACCAAAGAAATCTATTTTTGATGAAACTAGTAGTATTCCACTCGTTAAAGAAGAAGTTAGTGAAGATGTAAAAATTGAAGAACCCCAAAATGTTGAGGTTACTACATTTGAACCAAAAATAGAAGAAAAACCAAAAGTAGAGGAAAAAATGGTATCCTTAGTAGAGGAAGAAGATAAACCGTTATTTATGCCAAATAGTGATATTGATGATATTGGTAAAGATTTATCGGAATTAGAAAAATTAAAAGAAGAGTTTAAAAGTATAGATTTACCGAAAGAAGAAAGTAAACCTATATTTAGTGATGAGGATGTTATTCCATCAAGGCTAGATAGAAAGGTAGAAGAAAAAGAAATACCTTCTAGATTGAATAATAAAAATGAAGAAAAGAAATATAAACCTAGTGCAGTATTTAGTTCAGTGTTTGTAAATAACAAAGAAGAACAAACTGTTAAGGAAGAAATAAAACCAGAAGTTAAAGAAGAACCTAAAAAGGTAAGTTTATTTACCATAGAAGATGATGATTTAGAGCTTCCTACTTTAAAAAAAGATGAAAAAAAGAAAGGTCCTAATATCGATAATATAACTGGAGAAACATATAATATTAATCATTAGCAACCATTTGGTTGCTTTTTCTTTGGCCATTTGACTAATTTGTGATTTCCTATGTGATAAAACCTTGATTTTCTCGGGTTTTTCTTGATATAATGGTTTAGGGTGAATAAAAATGACAAAATATGATGAGTCATCGATAAAAATTCTTGAAGGTCTTGAAGCGGTTAGGAAAAGACCTGGTATGTATATTGGTTCAACAGACAAAAGAGGTCTGCATCATTTAGTATGGGAAATTGTTGATAATTCAATAGATGAAGTAATAAATGGTTATGGTAATTATATTAAGGTAATTATTAATAAAGATGGAAGTATTACGGTTGCTGATAATGGTCGTGGTGTACCTATTGGTATGCATGAATCTGGTAAACCAACACCAGAAGTTATTTATACAATCCTTCATGCTGGGGGAAAATTTACTGAAGATGGCTACAAAGTAAGCGGAGGACTTCATGGTGTTGGGGCATCAGTTGTTAATGCCTTATCTAAATCTATGCAAGTAGTTATTTATCGTGATGGCCTTATTTCGATGATTGAATTTGAAAATGGTGGACATGTTAAAACCCCCCTTAAAACTGTGGGTAAAACTAATAAGACAGGAACTATAGTTAAGTTTATGCCGGATCCAGAAATTTTTAAAGATTGTAATTTTTCTTATACAACAATTGTTGAAAGAATGCAAGAAAGTGCCTTTTTGTTAAGTGGTCTTACTATTGAAGTAATTGATGAAGAAGATAAAAAACAAGCTAAATTTCATTATGATAATGGTTTAATTAGTTTCGTTGAATATATGAATGAAGGTAAAAATACCTTACATAAAGTAATTAATTTTAGTAATACTAAGGGTAAAATTGAAGTAGATATTGCTATGCAATATACGGATACTTATAACGAAAATATTTTATCATTCGTTAATAATGTTAAAACTGTTGATGGTGGATCTCATGAAGTTGGTTTTAAAACTGGTATAACTAAAGCTTTTAATGATTATGCGAAAAATAATAATATTTTTAAAGCTAAAGATGGTTCGCTAGATGGATCAGATGTCCGTGAGGGATTATCAGCAGTTATAAGTTTACGAATACCTGAAGAGTTACTGCAATTTGAAGGACAAACTAAGGGTAAGCTTGGAACACCTGAGGCAAGAAGTGTAACAGAAAGTATTACTTATGAAGCACTTAAATTTTATTTAGAAGAAAATAAAGAAGTAGCTACTTCTATACTTGATAAAGCTATGAAAAGTAAAGTAGCAAGAGAAGCCGCTCGCAAGGCAAGAGAAGATGCGAGAAACGGCAAATCCAAAAAACAAGAAAGAAATTTATCTAGTAAACTTGCTCCTGCTGGTAGTAAAAATGCTAAAATTAATGAATTATTTATTGTCGAAGGAGATTCAGCTGGTGGTTCTGCTAAAGGGGGAAGAGATAGAAAATTTCAAGCTATACTACCTCTTCGGGGAAAAGTTATCAATAGTGAAAAAACTAATATTGATGAACTTTTGAAAAATGAAGAAATAAATACTTTAATCTATACTATTGGAGCGGGTGTTGGTGCGGATTTTGATGTAAATGACTCTAATTATGATAAAGTAATTATTATGACTGATGCCGATGTTGATGGAGCACACATTCAAATATTACTTTTAACATTTTTTTATCGTTATATGCGAGGACTTATTGAAGCGGGGAAACTTTATATTGCTATGCCACCACTTTATAAACTTGATTATGGCAAGAAAAAATATTATGCTTATTCTGATGAAGAATTAGAGGAAATAAAAAGAGAAAATACTGGTAAATACTCTATTCAAAGATATAAGGGGTTAGGAGAGATGAATCCTGATCAACTTTGGGATACAACCATGAATCCTGATACTCGTAGTTTAATACGGGTTAATATTAATGATGCTGCTCTAGCAGAAAAAAGAGTAAATGTCTTAATGGGGGATAAAGTTGAACCTCGCAAGGAATGGATTAATGAAAATGTAGTATTTACTATGGAAGATAATTACAGGGCGGTGTAATAAATGGAAAATATATTAAAGAAAATTGAAGATTATTCCCTTGAAGAAATCATGGGAGATAGATTTGCTAAATATGCAAAAGAAATAATTCAAGATAGAGCTATTCCAGATGTTCGTGATGGCCTAAAACCTGTGCAAAGGCGTATTTTATATGCAATGTTTAAAGCTGGTAATACCTGGGATAAAGGATATTTAAAATGTGCTACCACTGTTGGAGATGTATTAGGTAAGTATCATCCACATGGAGACTCATCAGTATATGATGCAATGGTTAGAATGAGCCAGTGGTGGAAACAAAATCATATTTTAGTTGATATTCATGGTAATAATGGTTCAATGGATGGAGACCCACCAGCTGCATATCGTTATACCGAAGCAAGACTTGCTCGCATCAGTGGTGAGTTACTTCGTGATTTAGATAAAAATACCGTTGCTTGGGCTCCAAACTTTGATGATAGATTACTTGAACCAACTGTGCTTCCTGCTAAGTTTCCAAATTTGCTTGTCAATGGTACTAACGGTATTTCTGCAGGATATGCGACAAACATTCCACCACACAATCTAGGTGAAATTATTGATGCTACTATTAAGAGAATTGATTCTCCAAATTGTTATTTGGATACTATTCTTGATATAGTTAAAGGTCCAGATTTTCCTACTGGGGGTATAGCGCAAGGTAAACAAGGAATAATTGATGCTTTTAAAACTGGTCGTGGACGAGTAATTGTTCAAAGTAAATATGAATTTAAAAAAGAAAAAGGTAAAGAGCAAATAATCATTACTGAAATTCCTTTTGATGTTAATAAACAAAATTTAGTTTCTAAAATGGAAGGTATTAGAATTGATAAAAAAATTGAAGGAATTCAAGAAGTTCGTGATGAAACCGATAGAGAAGGTTTAAGAATAGTAATTGATTTAAAAAGTGGTGCTAATAAAGAGTTGATTTTAAAGTATTTACTTAAAAATACTGAATTACAAGTATCATATAATTATAATATGGTAGCTATAGTAAATAGAACTCCAAAAACTTTAGGTATTTTAGAAATAATTGATGCCTACATTGCTCATTTAAGAGAAACTATTACGAAAAGAACTGAATTTGATTTGGCATTTTATAAAAAGAACTATCATATAATCGCAGGTTTAATTAAAGCAATATCAATACTTG
The DNA here is from genome assembly GCA_944332705.1 of uncultured Bacilli bacterium. Classification (GTDB taxonomy): domain Bacteria; phylum Bacillota_I; class Bacilli_A; order RF39; family UBA660; genus Onthocola_B. The sequence continues at coordinate 5,881 of CALVKM010000029.1, read as the reverse complement.
ATGAAGTAATTAAGATTATTAGAGCTAGTAAAAATAAAGCTGATGCTAAAGAAAATTTAGTTAAAAGTTTTGGTTTTACTATGGAACAAGCAGAAGCTATAGTAACCCTACAATTATATCGCTTAACAAATACTGATATTGTAACACTTGAAGAAGAAAGTGAAAAATTAGAAGAAAAAATTCGTGAATGTGAAGAAATTCTTAGTGATGAATCTAAGCTTAAGGGTGTTATGAAAGCAGAACTTCGGGATGTTAAGAAAAATTATGCGATTCCTAGAAAAACCCAAATTAGAGATGAAATTACCGAAATAAAAGTTGATTTAAAAGAAATGATACCAAATGAAAAGGTAGTAGTAGTAGTTACAAATGATGGTTATGTTAAAAAAGTAAGCTTAAAAAGTTATAATTCTACAACTGAAGAAACTGCTCTTAAGCCAGGAGATTTTGTTAGGTCGAAATATTTTGTAACAACTCAAGATACTTTACTATTATTTACAAACTTAGGTAATTATTTGTATGTTCCTGTTCATAAAATAGCAGAATGTAAATGGAAAGATTTAGGTAAACATATTAGTAATACAGTAGTAATAAAAGAAGAAGAAAAAATAGTTGCTAGTATGATTTTAAAAGATAAGAAGAAAAATGTTGTAATGTTTACTAAAAATGGTTTAACTAAACAAGTACCATTAAAAGATTTTGAAGTTACAAGATATTCTAAACCAATGATGGCTATAAAACTAAAGAATGACGATGAACTTGTTAATGTTACAACTTCTAAGGAAGATACATTGTTTGTAACACATAATGGTTATTATTTAAGGTTTAAAACTAGTGAAATTCCAGTTGTAGGAGTAAAAGCTAGTGGTGTTAAAGGAATTAACTTAAAAGATGATTATGTAATATATGGTGCGGATATTAAAGAAGAAGATGAATATTTAAATATATTTACCAATATGCATACTGGTAAAAGAATTAAATTAAGTGATTTATCTTTAATATCTCGAGCTAAAAAAGGTAATATGTTATTTAAAAAAGCTAAAACTAAAGATTATAAATTAGACTATGCTTATTTAACTAATAGCAAAGATGTCAATTTATGTAAAATTGATACCGATATTAAAGAAATTAAAAATAGTGAAATACCTATTATGGATATTACAAGTACTGGTAGTGTGTTAAGTAAAAAACAAGTAGATTTATGGGCATTAAAACCAGTTGATGTTAATTTAATAACCAAAGAAGAAAAGAAAGAGGAAGAAGTAAAAGAACAAGAACAATTATCATTTAATGATTTTGTTAAAGATTTCAAAATATAGGATAAATCACTCACTTAATTCATAAAATTTAGTGGGTGATTTTTTATATGAAACATGAAGCATTTAAAAATTTTATTAAAACAAAACCAGAATTAATTAAATATGTTCAAAGTGGAGAAATGACATGGCAGAAATTTTATGAATTATATGATATTTATGGGGAAGATGAAAGTGTTTGGAATAAATACATTTTAAATAATGATAGAGCGGCAGTTGATAGTATTTCTAAAATTACAGATATGGTTAAAAATGTCAATGTTGATTCTATTAAAAGTCATATCAATACTGCGCAAAAAGCAATTGATTTTATTGGGGATTTAACCAAGAAAACTCCTCAAAATCCCATTAATAATTTAAATAAAGGACCAGTTGCTCCAAGACCACTAAATAAATTTTTTGAGGATTAATGCAAGTTTATTTACAAGTGGCTTTTAGAGAAAATGCTAAAAGCTATAGGCAACTAAAAGAAAATTCTTATTATTTTAAAGAATTAAATCGGGGACTAGTTGATTATAAAAAGTTTAATGAAGATATGAAAATTAAGTATAAAGAACGCGTAACTGATAAAATTAATAATGTAGTAGAAAATATGGATATGATAAACTCCGTTTTGGAAATTTTAAAGTAAAACTTATTGACTATTATTAAAAATTATAGTATTATTAAGACTAGAGAGGTGCTTATAGAAAATGAATAAAGATATAAATAGGGAATTAAATAGTTTTAGAGGATTTACATTAATCGAATTACTAGCAGTTATCGTAGTTTTAGCAATCATAATCTTAATTGCGGTTAATGCGGTATTACCCCAAATGGAAAGAGCAAGAAGAAGTTCGTTTGCAATTGAAGCTAATGGTGCAATTGAAGCCGCCAAAGGGTATTTCATGAATTATGAATTGTTAGGTAGCACTGAACAACAAGGTAATGTTGGGTTACCATCTAGTGCTAATGGTTGGTCATGCGTAACAATTAAACATTTAATTGAAGAAGGTTTTTCTGATTTAAATCCAGCTAATTACACAGGGTATGTAATTGTTCGTAAAGGTAGTGGAAACACTGAAAATATGTATTTTTATGAAGTATGGATTCAAAAAGAAGGAAGAATGATGGTGCTTGGTGCTGGAACAAATAGAACTGGTAATGGTAATCTAACAAACGCTTCTGCAACTCAAAATGTAAGTGTTGATGAATCAGATGTTGTAGACTTTGGGACTAATTGGATAGCTGATGATGAAGATACTGCTGTAACTTGCCCTGGTGCAGCAAGTGGTGAAGAAACAAGTCATGGTGTTAATGGAAGCACATCTGGAACTGGTGGTTAAAAATATCAAAATAGCTTTTCTAAAAGCTATTTTTTTTGTATAATTATATTGGTGGTTAAAATGATTATAGGTTCTCATGTATCTTTTGGTAAAGATCAATTATTAGCATCAGCTCAAACTGCAGTAAGTTACGGAGCAAATACATTTATGTTTTATACTGGAGCTCCCCAAAATACTATTCGGGCCGAATTAAAGAGGGATATAACTGAGAAAGCTTGGGAATATATGAAAGAAAATAATATTGATATTAACAATGTTATATGTCATGCGCCATATATTATTAATTTAGCTAATAAAGAAAAAATAGAATCTTGGAATTTTTCTATTAGTTTTTTAAAAAATGAAATAAAAAGAATTACGGAAATGGGAGTAAATTATATTGTAGTGCATCCTGGAAATGCTCTAAAACTTGATAGGGAAGAAGCCCTAAGTAATATAGCTCTTGCGCTAAACTATATAATTGATGAGGATACCTTGCCAATGATTTTACTTGAAACCATGGCGGGTAAAGGTAGTGAATGTGGAATAAATATTTATGAACTTAAAAGTATACTAAATAAAGTTAATTTAAAAGATAAAGTTGGCATATGCCTTGATACATGTCATTTGAATGATTCAGGAGTAGATATTGCTAAATTTGATGAGTATTTAAGTGTTTTTGATAGCGAAATTGGTCTTGATAAAGTTAAGTGTGTTCATGTAAATGATAGTAAAAATGTAATTGGTTCAAAAAAGGATAGACATGCTAATATAGGCTTTGGAACAATTGGTTTTGATAACCTTTTAAATGTAATATATAATCCAAAATTAAAAGATGTTCCTAAAATATTAGAAACGCCTTATATTGGAGAATTTCCACCATATAAATTTGAAATTGCCATGATTAAAGATAAAAAATTTAATCCTAGTTTAGAAAGCGATGTAGAAAATTATTATAAAAATAATCCAAACTTTTGATAATATTCTTCAAATACCTTTTTCACCTTTATAAAGTTTTCCGGACTAAAGTTATCTTTATAACGATTTATATCAAATACATTAGGATTTTTCAAATAATCCCTCCAGTTTTTCTTTAGAAAATTATAAGTAAAAGTTACTTCGGCATCACTTAAATTGATGCCTTTTTTAGTGGCAAAATTAGCTACATCATCTTTAGTCATAATAGCCATATATCTCTCAATTAAATTATACATAAATAACACCTATTATATTGTATGAAAAAACTAAAAAAAGAAATACTATAAATATGAAAAAGAAGATGTATTTGTATTTATTAGTTATTGCAGTTTTTGGAGTCTTTTTAACGAGATTAATTTTTATTTGGTCTGATAAAGAATTTTTTACGTTAGCTCTTAATAATAAAACAGTAGTTTATGTTAACGGTGGCAGTGCTCCAAGAGGAAGAATACTTGATACTAATGGTAAGGTTTTAGTAGATAACCTAGGAGTAAAAACAATTTATTATAATAAAATAAAAGGCATAAGTACTAGTGAAGAAATTGAAATTGCCAAAAAGTTAGCCAGTATATTAAGTGTTGATGAAGGTAGTATTTTAGAACAAAAAGAATTTTGGTTAGTAAACAATAATAATGGTAGTAATTTAATAACTGAAGAAGAATATAAATTACTTGATGAAAGAAAACTATCTAGTAGTGATTTATATGATTTAAAAATAGAGCGAATAACTGAAGATATGTTAAATGAAGAAAATGAATTATTTAAAGAGAGTGCTAAAATATATAGTTTAATGAATGATGGATATGTCTATAGTAAAAAAGAGATATTAAAGCGAGTTAGTGATGAAGAATATGCTAAAGTAATTGAAAGTAACATCCCTGGAGTTACTGGAGAATTATCTTGGGAACGAATTTATTTATATGGGGATACCCTAAGAAATATATTAGGTTCTGTTGGTAGTATTCCAAGTGAGGAGGTAGATGAGTATTTAAGTAATGGCTATGAACTAACAGATATTGTAGGAATTAGTTATTTAGAAAAAGAATATGAAGAATTTTTAAAAGGAAAAAAGGCCAAATATTTAGTTAATAGTGATAATACTCTTACTTTAGTTGAAGAAGAACAAAGGGGCAGTGATTTAGTTTTGTCCATCGATATTGATATTCAAATGAAAGCTGAAGAAATAATTAAAGATAAAATATTATTGGGTAAGAAATATCCTAATACCGATTATTACAAAGATTCTTATGCTTTGGTGAGTGACCCATTAACTGGCCAAATTATTGCTATGGCGGGGATTAGACTTAATAGTGATGATACTTGGAGTGATATTTCTCTTAATACAATTAATAAATCATTTACAATTGGATCAGCTGTAAAGGGGGCAACTATTGCAGTAGGTTATCAAAATAATTTAATTGAAATGGGAAAATATATAACTGATTCTTGTGTTAAACTGTATTTAACACCACAGAAATGTAGTTTTAAGAGTTTAGGAAGAATTAATGATTTAACGGCTTTAGCTTATTCATCTAATTATTATCAATTTATGATTGCTATAGCTCTTACTGGTAATACATATAAACCAAATATGAAGTTAAATGCAACAGAAGAACATTTTAAAATATATCGGGATATGTTAGCAAGTTTTGGTTTAGGTGCCATCACCAATATCGATTTACCCGGAGAGACTACAGGTATAATTGGTTCTACTGTTGCAGATGATCTTCTTCTTAACTTAGCAATTGGCCAATATGATACTTATACTCCAATTGAGGTTTTACAATATATTAATAGTATGGCGAGTGGAACGAGAATGAGTTTATCACTAATGAAGGAAATTAGATGCGATGATGAAGTAGTTGTTGAAAATGAAATAGAAGTACTTAATGATGTTGCAGTAGATGAAGAATATTTAAACAGAATTAGGGAAGGTTTAACTTTAGTTTTAAAAGAGGGGACTGGTAAAATTTATGTTCGTGATGATTTACTGGCAGCAGGTAAAACAGGAACTAGTGAATCTTTTTATGATAGTGATAATGATGGTAAAGTTGATGTACAGACCATTACTTCCACTTTTGCAGGCTATTTCCCTAATGAAGACCCTAAATATAGTGTTGTTGTAATAACTCCGAATATATCTCACAATAATGGAACTAATGATACAATGTATTATGGTGCTAGTAAAATAACTAAAGAATTAACCTCGTTTCTTGCAGATAATTATTAAAAATTGCAATTTTGCAATTTTTTTAAATATTTCGACAGGATTCGACAATTTTTTTA
>CALVKM010000028.1 GCA_944332705.1 uncultured Bacilli bacterium | reverse complement strand
GAGTAAATGGTAAATATTCATCTAGTGGTAAAGAAGTAGTAATTGATGGTTCACAGACGGAAGTTGAATATATTCCTCTTTGTAGTGATCACTATCTAGAATACGTTTTAAATAATAAATTAAAATAGGGAGGCATTATGTATAAAAACCAAAAAATCTTAATCCTAGGTGCAGCTCGTAGTGGTATTGCAGCTGCCAAAATACTGGCAAGTAACAATGATGTTACAATAAGTGATTTAAAAGAGTTAAAAAAAGAAAATGAGGATTTACTAAAATCTTTAGGAGTAAAAATAATAATTACTAAAGATCAATGTAGTTTAATTAGTAAAGATTATGATTTAATAATCAAAAATCCTGCAATAATGGCTACTAGTGATACTGTAAAAAAAATTGAACATTTAGGTATCCCATGTATTAATGAAATGGAACTTGCATATCATTATTTACCTGAGTATTTAACTATAATTGGGGTAACTGGTTCTAATGGTAAAACAACAACAGTAACAATGATTTATAATTTATTAAAGTTACATGGCTATAAAGTTATCCTCGGTGGTAATATTGGCATACCTTTATGTGACTTGTTAAAAGATATAAATGATAATGATATTTTACTTTTAGAAATTAGTGATCATCAATTATATGATTTTCATGATTTTAAAACTAATATTAGTGTTCTTACAAATTTATATCATACTCATCTAGATTATCATGGAACTTATGAAAATTATATTAATACTAAGAAAAAAATCTTTAATAATCACACTAATAAAGATAAAGCTATTATTAATTATAGTAATATTGATTCAATGAATATTACTAAAGATATTTTATCAACTAAAATATATTTCAATAATGAATTAAATTATATTAAAGATAACTTTTTATACTTAGATAATAAAAAATATTTGAATTTAGATGATATGTTATTAAAAGGAACTCATAATTATGAAAATTTGCTTGTAGCATTACTTGTTGTTAAACTTTTTAAATTAGATAAAGAAAAAGTCGAAGAATTTATCAAAACTTTTAGAGGAGTAGAACATCGTATTGAATATGTTAAAACAATTGATGGAGTAGATTACTATAATGATTCGAAGTCTACTAATCCCACATCTACAATTACTGCTTTAAAAACATTTAATAAACCCATTCATCTAATTTTAGGTGGTTTAAATCGTAATCAAGATTTTAATGAACTTAAAGATTATTTAGGTAATGTTAAAATGATTTATGCGATTGGAGAAGTTACCGATATAGTAGCAGATTTTGCTAAAAGTGTAGATATTCCTGTAATTAAATGTTATAATATGAAAAGTGTTATGAAAAAAATTAAAGAAAATGTCGAATTTGGGGACATAGTGTTATTATCTCCGGGTAGTTCTTCTCAAGACCAATATAAAAAATTTGAAGACCGGGGAGATGAATTTAAAAAATTAATTTAGGGTGGTTAAAAATGTCTGAAATAATATTTAGTACTGATAAGTACAATCGTAAAAAACCAATAAAAGAGTTTGATTTACATCAAACAATGTATTCTTTAGTTACTAATGAGGCTAAAAATAATTTGAATTTATATGCTACAGGCTTTCTTGGATCAAATATGACTTATAAAGATTTAATTAAAGAATCAGATCAACTTGCCGCTTCACTTAAAGCATCAGGAGTTAAAGAAGGAGATGCCATAGCTATATGTACCACTTCAACTCCAATTGTTGAAGAATGCCTTCTTGCCTTAAGTAAAATCGGCGCCAAAATGGTGTGGATTGATTTAAGATGCAAAGATAAAGACGTTATGACATACATTAATAATTTTGATTGTAAAACAGCAATCGTTTTTGAAAAAGAAGATTTAGTTGCAATGTTTCAAAACTTTATTGATGAAACTAATTTACAAACTGTTATTATTTCATCACCTCTTGATTACTTAAATCCTCTAATAAGTACTCTTGGTACTATAAAAGGAAAACTTGAAGGTAAAAAGAAACCTAGTGATAAAAGATTTATTTCTTTTAAAGAATTTTTAAATAGGGGGAAAAATATTTTAGTTACCCCAGTATCTTTTGAAAAAGAAAGAGAATCATTAGTTGTCCAATCATCAGGAAGTACAGGTAAACCTAAACAAATAGTACATACTGAATACAATTTTAATTCAGCTGTCCAAAAAATGGCTTATACTGATTTACCTTTTTATAAGGGTGAAGCTATGCATATATCTGTGCCTCCATTTATCATTTATGGTTTAGGTAATTCTTTTTATGCATCACTTGCTTTTACAATGAAAGCTGAACTTAACCCTTATATTAATGCCGAATCTGTTTATAATGATTTAGGTAAATTTGATATTGCTCTAGCAACACCTGTTCATTATCGTTACATTTATGATAAATTAACAAAATTAAAAAGTGATATTGAAGTTTTAGAACAAGATCCTAAAAAACACAGGGAATTAAAACAAAAAATGCATGAATTAAAAAGAGTTCTGGAAGGTATTAAAAGAGCAAAAGTCTTTGTTTCTGGTGGTGATGAAATAAAGGCTCAAGAACTTATTGATATGCAAAATGAATTTGATAAAGTTATTGTCAATGGTTATGGTAATAACGAATGCCTTGGAGCTATAGTAGTTTCTCCAAGATATGCAAACAGGCCTGGTTCTATCGGTGTACCTATGCATGATGTTAAAATAAAAATAGTTAATCCGGAAACCCAAGAATCTCTATCATTTAACCAAATCGGAGAATTATATGCTCAAAGTGATAATATATTTGTTGAATATCATGGGAATTTCGAATCAACCAAAAATATAAAAATTCAAGATGAATCTGGTGAGTGGGTTAAATCTGGTGACCTTGCTTATATTGATGAAGATTATTTTATTTATCATAAAGGAAGAAATCGGCGAGTTATTAATAAAGAAGCATTTAAAATTAGTCCTGATAATATCGAAGAAGTTATTGATGCTTTACCTTTTGTTAAAAAATGTGTTGTAGTTGGTGTTCCTGATAAAGTATCTAAAAGCGTTCCAATGGCTTTTATAGTCTTTAATGAGGGATTTAATATTAATGATTGCTTAGAAGAAATAAAAAAATATTGTTTTGATAATCTTCCAGATTATGAAATACCTTCATATTTTGAAGAAATAGAAGAAATTCCTTATACTCCAAATGAAAAAATAAATTTTCGTTTTTTAGAACAATTAGGCAAAAATATAGTTGAAGAAGAAAAGGGAAAATCTAGAGTGAGAAATATTTAAACTTGACTTTACAAAGTCAAGTTTTTTCTATTTAAAAATATAAGAAAGTGGTTTATAATTAATACAAGGATGTGAGATGAATGAATGCTAGTTCAACAATATTTTTTACAATATCGGCTTTAATTTATACAATAGTTACGACAATATTATTTTTCTCAAAAGAAAAAATTAACAAATTAGAAAATAGAATGTTTAAACGTTTAATAATTCTAACATTACTTTCTTGTATTACAGAATTATTAATTGTTTTTACTAAAGATATTCCATATTTAGGAACTTTTATTCAAAAATTATTCTTAGTATTTGTACTTTTGTGGTTATCAAGATTTATGGATTATACATTCGCTATAACAATGTTTGATAATAAAAAAACAGATGAAGAAAACATCACTAAATATAAAAAGATATATAGTATATTTTTAATTTTTAATTTAATCTGTGCTTTAGTTATTATGTTTAGCCCCATATATTTTAATGATATAGGTGGTGCTAAATACACAACAGGTCCTAGTGTTAATATAATCTTCGCTATTACAGCAATTTATATGATTGCTATGTTTATAATGTTAATTACGCATTTTAAAAACGTTAAAAAGAAGAAATGTTTACCAATAATAGTTTTATTAATTTTACTTAGTCTTACAGCAATTATTCAAAATATTAATCCCCAAATACTTTTAACTAATGCTATTTTTGGTTTAGTAATAATTATTATGTATTTTACAATTGAAAATCCTGATTTACGATTAATTACAGAATTAAGCCTTGCCAAAGATCAAGCTGAAAAAGCTAATCGGGCTAAAAGCGATTTTTTATCAAGTATGTCACATGAAATAAGAACACCTCTAAATGCTATAATTGGTTTAAGTGAAGATATAGCCAGTTATAAAGATAATGTTCCTAAAGTTATAATGGAAGATATTAAAGATATTCAAAACGCTTCGTTAACCCTGCAAGATATTGTGGGTAATATTTTAGATATTAATAAAATTGAAAGCGAAAAAATGGAAATAACTGATACATCATATAATCCTAGAGAACTAATTGATAATATTACCAAGTTAGCTAAAACTAGACTTGGAGATAAAAATATTGAATTCAAATATTCTATTGCTGAGGATTTGCCTACAACTTTAATTGGTGATAAAGTACATATCAGACAAATTATTAGTAATTTACTTACTAATGCTATAAAATATACTAATGAAGGTCATATTAATCTTAATGTAAAATGTATTAATCAAAAAAATAAATGTTTGTTTATAATTAGTGTTGAAGATACCGGAATAGGTATAAAAAAAGAAAATATTACGAAATTATTTCAAAAGTTTGAAAGGTTAGATGTCGAAAAAAATACAACTGTTGAGGGAACTGGTTTAGGTTTGGCCATTACTAAAAAATTAGTCGATTTAATGAATGGTACCATTAATGTTCAAAGTAGTTTTGGTAAAGGTTCAATATTTATGGTCCAAATTCCACAAAAAATAAAAGAATTAACTAAAGAAGATTTAAGTAAAACCCAAGTCTTAAAGATTTTTACAAATTTAAAAGCATCTCCAATTAAAGATAAAAAAGTCTTAATAGTTGATGATAATGTATTAAATGTTAAAGTCGCTAAAAAAGCTTTAGGAGATTTAGGTTTAATTATTGATACTTGTACCAGTGGTAAAGAAGTAATTAACAAAATTATAGCTAAAGAATATTATGATGTAATTTTAATGGATATCATGATGCCCGAGATGAGTGGAGAACAGACACTTGCAAAATTACAAGAAATAACTAATTTTACCACACCAGTTATTGCAGTTACAGCTGATGCTATAGCTGGTTCAGAAGAAAAATGCTTAAATTTAGGTTTTAGTGATTATATTGCTAAACCATTCAATAAAAATGAATTACAAGAAAAAATAGTCAATATTTTAACTAAAAATAAGCGAGTTGATTGGGATAGTGTTCCCGAAGTAGTTATTACAAGTGAATTTGATAAAAAAGCTTGAAAAAAATTAGAGAAAACTGTATAATTAAATTATATTAATAATAAGGGGCTGATTAAATGAATGAAAATAATAATTTAGGACAACCACAAAACTTAGGAGAACCTAGTGTTCTTGGAACACCACAAGTTGGTGCAGAAAATGTTTCGCCGATGGCAAACCAAACTGTGATGAATCAAAATCCTCAAGTAGAGACAACTAATATTGCTCAACCAACTCAAGGCAGTGTAGTATCTAATACTGCCCCCAATACGCAACCTTCAGTTGAACAAATTCCGCAAGCAAATAATGGCGGAATCCCTCTAGAACAAAGCACTTCTTTACAAGAAATGCCAAGTTCAAGTGCACCGACTGAACCAGTTGCAACACCAATTCCTGGTACGGAAAATACCAGTTCTAATATGCCAAGTAATAGTGGTGGTATTGGATCAGATCCTAGCAGTATAACTTTAGGTAATGTTGGTAGTGGTTATGTTGAACCAACAAAAATAGAAGATATTGGCGCGGTTCCCCCTAAGCAAGAAAAGCCTAAAAGACCAATGAACAAAGTTTTATTTATTATCATTATCATCGTTTTAATTGCAGGTGTAGCTTTTGGTGTTTATTACTACTTAAATATGAGTAGTAATAAAGTTAATGTTAATATTAAAGATGTTACTATAGGTTTAGGAGAAACTTTATCTGATAATATAAATGATTATGCAACCATTACTGGCGGCGGAGCTAGTTCTTGTAACTTAAATATTACTGATATTAATGCTAATGCTCTAGGTGACTATAACTTTAGCATCACTTGTGGCAAAGATTCTTATAGCGGAACAGTTCATGTTATTGATAAGACAGCTCCAACTGCAGAACTTAAAGTATCATATAAAGTAGTTAATAGTACTTCTTATTCAATTGATGATTTTGTAGAATATTGTAGTGATTTATCAAATTGTACTTATGATTTTACAGATGAAGCTGCTGTTCAAGGTTATTTAGCTACTGCTGGAGGACCATATAATGTTGGAATTACTTTAAAAGATGATGTTGGTAATAAAAATGAAGTTAATGCTGTTTTATATGTCGCACCTTATGACATTACTGCTATCATGGAATGTAGTTCGGAAGAAAGTTCTATCGATGGATATCAAGGAACAATGATTACTAGTGATAATCTATTAATTGGAAGAGCTGACGAAGAATCAGAATTGGGTTATATGGGATTATCAAGAAGAGTATATACGTATAATTTTGCTAATGAAAGTGATTATTTAAGTGTTGTAGGTGATAAGAAAGAAATAATAACATTTAATAATGTTACTGGCTTGGCATCATATAATGATACCGATTATATTTTAACAATTTCAGAAGATTTGCCTCAAGCAACTCTTGATTTAGAAGCTGGAGGAACATTTAATACTACTTATGCTCAAATGCGAAGTTATTATAGTAATTTAGGATATACTTGCGAAAATAACATGAATATAAATTAAGAGCTTTTTAGCTCTTTTTTTCTTTAAAATAAATAAATTTAAGCTAAATTAGTTGAAAAATCCTATAATTTTGGTATAATTATAGAGAACTTGTCAGTAAGGAGGGAATATTATGGCAAAAAAAGAAAACCGTAGTGAAGTAACTATGAGATGTTCTGTTTGTGGATATGAGTTACGCCCTGTTAGTAAAAATAAAAAGAACACTCCGGACCGTTTAGAAATTAAAAGATATTGTCCTAAGTGTAAAAAAGCTGTTATTGCTAAAGAAAAAAAATAAAAGAAAGAGTGTGAGTTAAATGGATATAAACATTAATGACATTAAAAATGGTATGACAATTATCATGGATGGAGCTCTATATACTATTGTAGAATTTCAACATGTAAAACCAGGTAAAGGTCCAGCATTTGTTAGAATTAAAAGAAAAAATTTAAGAACTGGAGCTGTTACAGAAGATACTTTTAATACTAATATTAAAGTAACAAAAGCTCATATAGATAAAGTACATGCCCAATATTTATATTCTATGGGAGATACTTATGTATTTATGAATAATACAACATATGAACAAATTGAAATACCTGCCTCTGTTTTAGGAGATAATATCAACTTTATTAAAGAAGGATTAGAAATTGATATTGATTTCTATGAAGGGGAAATAATTGGTATTACATTGCCAGAAAAAATTGAATTTGAAGTAATAGAAACAGAACCAGCAGTAAAAGGTAATACTGTAACAAACGCTACTAAAGATGCAACTATTGAAACTGGTTATGTTGTAAAGGTGCCTTTATTTATTAATCAAGGAGAAAAAATATTAGTATCTACCAAAGATGGTAAATACGCAAGTAGAGCATAAAAAAATTCCTAATGTATAAGGAATTCTTTTTTTTTGCATTAATCTTCTTCTTCTTTTGTTTCTTTTTTCTTAGTTTCTTTTTTTTCTTCTTTCTTAGTTTCTTTTGGTGTAGTGTTGTCAGCAATTATTTTGGTATTCTTCCAAATCATTATTAACATCATTGATGCTTCATAAATAATTCTAACAATTATTGGTCCAAAAATTAAAACTAGTAAAAATGTTAAGAAATTAACAGCAATAAAGCTAAATGATACTAAAATAACAAATATTGTAATAATTAAATATAGTATTTTTAGTATTGTTTCTAAAATCATTACTTTAAAATCTAGTAAGTCTCTTAAATTCTTTAAGAATGGAGTTAATTTTAAATGTTTATTTTTGATGAATAAGAAATAAACTAAAACTCCACCAATAATAGCTAGTATTAAAGAAACTATTGTCCATACAGCAACGCCTTCAAGAGTATTTGCAGTTGAAGTTATGCTATTATAGTCGTAATAATTCATATACATACTCCTTTCTATAATTATATTATCAAATTCTTAGATTTATTACAAGCAAAAGTATTGCATTATTTTAAATTTTATACTATAATTATCTTGTTGATGTCCTCGTAGCTCAGCTGGATAGAGCATACGCCTTCTAAGCGTACGGTCAAGCGTTCGAATCGCTTCGAGGACACCAGAATTTTAAAATTTCCCGTATTTACGGGCTTTTTTCTTGCCCGAATTTCCCATATTTTCCATATATTTTATATATATCGGAGTAAAAACGGAGTAAATTTCTATTCTGAAATATTAAATATTACTTCATCGATGCCATAAGAATCTCTAATAGATAGGGAAATGGCATATTTAACTTCTTCAAGCATGTCTTCATCATCAATACCTGCGAGCAAGTGATTATCAAAAGATAGAGATATACTATTTTCAAGTATTTCATAGTTAGTCAAATTAGTTGATGCCGCTAGATAACTTATTAAGTTAGTGTGATATATCGGAGTAGTTTTTAGTTCATTAATAATTATTTCGGCTTTTTCAAGATTTTCATTACTAATTTTAGTTACAGGAACATAGTAATAATAATCATTATATTTACTTAAATAATATATAGTAGTTTTGCTAGTATCTTTAATTGAATCTAGGTTATATATTTTATTAATACCATAATTTTTATCTAAAAGTTTTGGTATTTTTTTATTGCTATTTGGTAAATTAGTTAAAGACTTGCCTTCAACTAATATTTTGATTTTTTTAATATCTTCTATTTCAGTAAGAGAATAGATTATAGCTTCTAGCATTTTTTCTTCGGTATCCTGAGAAACATTTAAAAGTTCTTTGCTAAAATTGATAGTTAAAATACTATCTTCTAGTTTTAGGTCTAATACTTTAGTACCCTCCGGAATTATTGCTTTAAAACCTTCCCGAATATAGTTGGATTTATTTGATCCAATAGTTAGACTTTCAATAACTTCTTTAATTAAATCATCAGTGTTATCACTATTTTTAACAATTGTTGTTCTAGCAATATATTCCATATTATCTACTAAAAATATGGGCATTTCTTCTTTTTCTATATAGGAAAGTGATTCAGAAATATTTGGGGTAGTTGGAAAAAAATAGATAATTAATAATAAAAATAGCGCAAGAGTTGCAAGCATTATTCTTCTGATGGATGATTTTCTTAACATAATTAAACACCTGTTTAATTATATTTATTAAAATAAAGAAAAAGACCGAAGTCTTTATTTAAATTGTTATTTCTCCCAGTTTAATTAATTCTACAACCGCTTGGGCTCTGCCTTTAACTCCTAGTTTCTGAATAGCATTAGATATGTGATTGCGGACAGTTTTTTCGCTAATTCCTAGAGTTTCAGCTATTTCACTAGTTGTTTTATTAATTACTAAAAGTTCAAAAACTTCTTGCTCTCTTTCAGTTAATATTTTTTTATTCATATTTATCCCTTCCTAAAAACAAAATACTTCATAGTATTTTATGAAGTATTTTATATTTTGGTGTCATTTTATTCAAATTTAACTGTAATATATTTTTGAGTATCATATAATTCTTGAACTGCTCTAATTATTTTATTAGCAATTTCTGTATTATGATCACTACTTGCAATAACTATACTAATAGTATCGCCATCAATTTTGACAAAATTATCATATTTAAATTCATCACTAATTAATTTTTCAATTTTTTCACATTCACTTTGATTATTGTTCAGGGCTTGTAATCCCTCGTAGGCGTCATTTTTTTCTTCAAGTGTTGCAGATGTATCTAATAATATATTTTGATATTCCGTCATTTGTTCTAAAACTGATTCATCATCTTCAACTTGCAAAGCTACAATTACATCTGATTCAGTTACCTCAACGACTTCAGAGATGTCATTATTACCAGCGAGAGCTGTAAGTGTTTCATCTCCCATACTAACATAATAAATACCTAATACTAAAATTAATGAAAATAATGTTACAAACCATAAATTTTGTTTATTTACCATAATACCCTCCATTTAATCTACTTAATTATATGTATAGTTAATTAAATTATTATTAATTTTACTTGCTTTATAGATAAATTTTGTCTATACTTATTATATCGACATAGATCGACAATAAATTTAATAAAGTTTTGTTACAATGTATTTGAAAGGATAAATAATTATGATAAAAAGGAAAATTAATGTGCTAGTAGTATGTATTTGTTTGTTAATAGTTTTAATTATTGCTATATTTTATTTTTACCCTGAAAATGATATTAGTTTAGATGTTTTAAATAAAGAAAACAATACTAATACAAATAATAATAAAGATTTTTATAGTACTAATACTATAACGATGTTAAGAGAAACAGGAATTGATACTAATACTTATGAAGAAATTACTGATAATACTTGGTTAGATGAAACTTATGAGTATAATAGTGAAAAATCAAATTGTACAAATGGCAGTAATGTTTCATGGGACAATGAGACTAAACAAGTTATGGTTGAAGCAAATCGTCCTGATGCTTGTTATGTATACTTTGATAAAATTAGTTAATAAATTATTGTTCGGCTCATTTAAACCTTTAAAAAAATCATAATATGTGATAAACTTATTATATAAGGTGAATAAATATGGGAAGGACAACTTTTTTATTAATTGCGGTTGCTTATTATATATTAACAATAATTATAGTAATAATTGTTTTATCTTTAATGAGTAAAAGAGAAAAAAATAGATTAAAAAAAGAAATAGATGAATTAGAAAAAGAAAAAAATTTAATAATATCTGCTAGTATGCTATCAGAGTTAAATAAAGTTGAAGCTTTAGTTAATAATGATGAAATGAAAGAAAAATTAGCAGATTGGAAGAAAAGATTTAATGAAATTAAAGATGTAGCATTACCAAAAGTTACTGATACTATTAATGAAATAGAAGAACTATTTGAAGATAAAGATTATAAGAATCTAAAAAAATTAATGTTACAAGTAGATTTTGAATTAAATAATCTAAAAACTAAAGCAGGATTTTTACTTGATGAAATAAAAGATGTAACTTTAAGTGAAGAGAGAAATAGAGAAACTATTACTAAATTAAAAGCAACATATAGAGATATTTATAGCACTTATAAAGATTACGAAGAAGAATATAGTATAATAAAAGTGCCACTTGAACTACAATTTGAAAATGTTGATAAGTTATTTCAAGCATTTGAATCATCAATGGAAAAAAACGCTTATACCGAAGTTGGTAAAATAGTTAAAGCCATATCTGATATCATTGATAATTTAAAAGCAGTTATTGAAGAGGCTAGATCAATAGTTAATTTAGGTAAAAATTTAATACCTAAAAAAATTGATGATATAAAAAATATTGCTAGTAAAATGACTAAAGAAGGATATAATTTAGAATACTTAAATATTGATTATAATATTGATGAAGCAAATAAAAAAATACAAGATATATTTCAAAGATTAAATGTATTAAATATTGAAGACTCTTTATTTGAACTTAAGACAATGCATGATTATTTTGATTCATTATATAATGATTTTGACAAAGAAAAAGTAAGTAAGAGAGTATTTGAAGATTATAGTAGAAGTATTTTAATTAAAGCTACTAAATTAGAAAAAATTAATAATGAATTATATAAAAAGATTGATGATATTAAGTATAGTTATGATTTAACAGATGATGAAGTAGCAGTAATTGCAGAAATTAAGAATGAAATAATGAATATTAGAGCAAGTTATGATAAAATAGTAGATGTTGCCAGGAGTAAAATAATGCCATTTAGTAAGCTTGCAAGAGAAATGGAATTGATTAATTCAAAGCTTATAAAAACTGAAGAAAAATTAAATGGGGCATTAAAGAATTTAGGAAGCTTAAAAGAAGATGAATTAAGGGCAAGAGAACAACTTGATGAAATAAAGAAAATACTTAATCAAACTAAAGAAAAAGTGCGTTCATTTAAACTTCCTAGTGTTCCTAAAAACTATTATGTTGAGTTATCTGAAGCTATGGCGGCGATTAATGAACTTATAAAGGCTCTTGATAAAAGGCCAATTTCGATTAAAATATTAAATGTTCGGGTTGATACCGCAAGAGATCTAGTTTTAAAAGTTTATAATACAATTAATGAAACTGTTAAAACTGCAAGAATGGCTGAGGTGGCAATAGTTTATGGCAATAGATATCGTGTTACTAATAGAGAAGTTGATTTTAATTTAATTAAAGCTGAAAATAACTTTTTGAAAGGTAACTTTAAGAGTAGTTTAGAAAATGCTATTAATGCAATTAATATTGTTGAACCAGGTATTTATAAAAGATTACTTGAAGAATACAAGTAGGGAGGATTTATGAAGTTAAAAGTTATAGGTATTTTATTATTGGTAGTATTATTGCTGCCATTTAATGTATCAGCAGCTGAATTAAATTTTTGTGGGAGAACTGCCCCAATATGGCAATTTGTTGGATACTTTTTTGTAGCTTTAAAAATAGCTGTTCCTATAATTATTATAGTATTAGGAATTGTTGATTTTGCTAAAGCTGTAGTATCTAGTGATGATAAAGCTATTTCCAAAGCCACTTCAAGTTTATTTAAAAGATTTATAATTGGAGTTATAATATTTTTTGTACCAACTATTGTAGATGTTGTCTTCGGTTTTATTTCTGATTTTACTGGTGATATAACAACCCCAATTGTAGCTTGTGAAGAATGTTTGCTTAATCCTACTAATGGCACATGTGAAGATTATGTTGATGCCGCCAATGCTGAGGTAGACCAATGATTTACCTAGATTATAGTGCAACAACTCCAGTATCATATGAAGTTTTTGATACAATTTCTAAAGTAACCAAAGAATTTATTGGTAATGCCAATTCTATTAATGCCCTAGGGGGAAAATCTGCTAGTCTTCTTGAAAGTGCAACAAAGCAAATAGCGGATATCTTAGGTATTAATACAAGTGAAATTACTTATACTAGTGGAGCAACTGAAGCTAATAATATGGCTTTAATTGGAGTTGCTATGAAGTATCACAAAAGAGGAAAACATATTATTGTATCAAAACTTGAGCATCCAAGTATTTATGCAATTTGTGATTATTTAAAAAGTATTGGGTTTAGTATTGATTATGTTAATAATGATTCTGAAGGATTGATTGATTTTGATGATTTAAAATCTAAAATGCGTGATGATACAATTTTAGTGAGTATTTGTGCTGTTAATAGTGAAACGGGAGTAAGACAACCTTTAAAAATGATTAGACAAATCATAAAAAAAGAAAATGCCGCAACATTACTTCATTCCGATATGACGCAAGCAATTGGTAAAGTGTCAGTCAATTTTCATGATGTTGATTTAGCTAGTATGTCTGCTCATAAAATATTTGGTCCTAAAGGAATTGGTTTTTTATATAAAAGTAATATGGTTGGTATTGCTCCAATTTTATATGGTAGTGGTAAAACTAATGCTCTAAATCCTGGAACACCACCACTTCCTTTAATTGCAGCTTTATCAAAAGCTTTAAGACTTGCTTTAAATGACTTAGAGAAAAAAGAAAGATTTGTTAGTCTTTTAAATGATAAAATAGTCAATAATTTAAGTAAATATCCTAATATTTTGATAAATAAGACTAAATATTCAATACCTCATATATTAAATATTAGTATTATGGATGTTATGCCAGAAGTAATGATTAATGCTCTAGATAAATATGAAGTATATTTATCTACAAATACGGCATGTTCAAGTGGGGAAGTATCTCATAGTGTTATGGCTATTTATGATGATTTAAAAAGAGCCAAACACACTCTTAGAATTAGTTTGTCTCATGTGACAACAACTGATGAAATAAATAAATTTTTAAATATTTTTAGTGAAGTGTATGATAGTTTAAAAATAGTTAAATAAGGGGGATTTATGGAAAAAATAATCATTTTAAAATATGCAGAATTATCTACAAAAAAAGCTAATATTAATTTCTTTTTAAAAACACTAAAGAATAATATTGATAATGTTTTATTATGGAATCATACAATTAGTTATGATCGGGGTAGAATGTTTGTATCAGTAAGTGATGATAATATAGCTAAAACAATAGATGTTTTATCTCATACCTTTGGTATTCATGAAATAGTCATCGGATTTACCGATCAAGATAGAGATTTTAATGCAATTGCTCAAAATGTTCTTGATTTAATAAAAACTCAAGACTTTAACACATTTAAAGTAGAAACAAAAAGAAGTGATAAAGAATATCCAATGGATAGCATGGAAGTAAGCAGAAAACTTGGAGGAATCATATTAAAACATAAAGAATGTAAGGTAGATGTTCATAATCCAGAAATGGTTATTCATGTGGAAATTAGAAAAGATGCTATTCTTTATTATACAAAAGGTATCCCTGCTCTAGGAGGTTATCCCGTTGGTACTTTAGGTAAAGGCCTACTTATGTTATCTGGGGGAATTGATTCACCTGTTGCGGGTTACTTAACAATAAAACGGGGAGTAAAGTTGTCTGCCCTTTATTTTGAATCTCCGCCGCACACAAGTGAAGCTGCTAAAGATAAGGTTATTAAACTGGCTCGAGTACTTGCTAAATATAACCCAAACATGACTTTATATGCAGTTAATTTTACTAAAATTCAAGAAGCAATTTTAAGAAATATCCCTTATGAATATTTAATTACCATAATGCGGAGAATGATGTATCGAATAGCTGAGAGAATTGCTAAGAGCGAAAACTCTAAAATAATAGTTAATGGAGAATCTATTGGTCAAGTTGCTAGTCAAACTTTAACAAGTATGTCTGTTATAAATAATGTTGTAGATATGCCTGTTATAAGACCAGTAGCTTGTTTTGATAAATTAGAAATAATTGATATTGCTAAAAAAATAGAAACATTTGATATAAGCACTTTACCATTCGAAGATTGTTGTACAGTGTTTGTGCCAGAACATCCTGTAATTAATCCAGAACTAAATAAATGTATTGAATATGAAAAACTAATACCATATGAAGAATTAATTAATGAAGCAATAAAAAACAAACAAGTAATAAAAATTAAAGAAGAAGAAAAGAAATTTGAAAATATTTTATAAATGATAATTTCTTTTCTTTTTTTAGCCAAAAAAAAGATACCACACAGCAGTGAAAGAATGTGATATCTTCTTCGATAAGTTATCTATTTGTTAGTGATAACAATAACAAATTTAAACTCATCAAGATAATTGTATATTAAAAACGGAATTTAGTCAATAATTTTTGAATAATTTTTTTAATTTTTTGAATTCTCAAACTAAATGCAAGTGAGTTGAATTGGCCTGCATTTACATCAATTGTACTCAAACTTTCAGAAGATTCAACCGAAAGGTTGATTTTTTTTTTTTTTTTTTTTTTTTTTGTATTGGATAACAATGGGTTTGTTATTTTTTTAAATTAAGGAGTTAATTAAAAAAA
>CALVKM010000027.1 GCA_944332705.1 uncultured Bacilli bacterium | reverse complement strand
CATTTGCTGAAATAATACCAAAGGTACAAGAACTACTAGAAGATATTCAAATTAATTTATTTGAAACTGCTAAAAAAAGAAGAGATTCGATGATTTATGAAGCTAGTACCTATGAAGAATTATTAGATATTGCTAAAAATAAAAAAGGTTTTGTTAAAATCAATTGGTGTGGCGATAGAGCTTGTGAAGATAAAATTAAAGATGATTCAGCAATGAAATCAAGATGTTTAATTGAATCGGAAGAAGTTACTGGGCCATGCATTGTCTGTGGTAAAAAAGCTACAACTCGTCTTTATGTTGGTAAACAATATTAATAATTAAATAAATTATGTTAATACTAATAATGGGTGATAATTATTGAAAAAATTTTTATTAATTTTAGGTTTACTTGTTATTATAGCTATTCCTATTGTAATATATTTTGTTTATGATTTTGATAGTGTTGCTATTATTCCAAGTGATAATTTAGATACTAATGAACCAGAAAAGACCGATAAAATAACAAAGATGCTAGATAATATGAGTGTTGAAGAAAAAGTTGGCCAAATGTTTATGGTTAGAGTACCTAAAGAAAACGCTGATAAAAGAGTCAGCGAATATCATCTTGGTGGCTATATTATGTTTGGAAGAGATTTTGATAACAAAACTAAAGAAGAAGTCATAAATAATATTGCATCTTGGCAAAGTGCAGCAGATATCCCAATGCTTATTGGTGTTGATGAAGAAGGTGGCACTGTTAATAGAATAAGCACTAATACAGAATTTAGAAGTGAACCTTTTAAATCAAGTCAAGAGTTATATGCTGAAGGTGGCTTTGATTTAATTTATGAAGACACAATTACAAAGGCAAACTTTTTAAAAGAATTAGGTATCAATGTTAATTTTGCCCCAGTTGTAGATGTTTCTACTAATCCGGATGATTATATTTACAAAAGAAGTTTTGGAAAAAATGCAAATCTCACTAGCGAGTATGCTGAAGTTGTAGTTAGAGCAATGAAGGAATCTAATATAGCTTCTGTTTTAAAACACTTCCCGGGTTATGGCAATAATACTGATACCCATACGGGTATAGCTATTGATAATAGAACTTTGGAAACTTTTAAAGAAAATGACTTTTTACCATTTGAAGCAGGCATTAAAGCTGGTGCTAATATTGTTTTAGTATCTCATAATATTGTAACTAATATTGATCCTGATAATCCGGCATCATTATCTACTAGAGTTCATGAAATACTTCGAAATGATTTAGGTTTTGCTGGAGTCATTATAACTGATGATTTATATATGGATGCTATTAGTAAAAATTATGATTCTTCTGTTGCTGTTTTAGCTATTCTGGCTGGTAATGATTTAATCTGTACAACTGATTTTGAATCGCAAATTCCTGAAGTTATTGCAGCGGTAGAGGATGGCACAATAAGTATTGATAGAATTAATGAAAGTGTTAGAAGAATACTTGAACTTAAACTTGAGTTAAACTTAATTTAAACTCAAGTTTTATTTTTCAAAAATAAATTAATATGGTATAATTAATTTAAAGTAGGTGTGATGCTTGTGAAGAAAGTAATGGTAAAATTAGAAAATGTAACTAAAAACTTTGATGAAAAGAAAATTATTAAAGGAATTGATTTAGAAATTTATGAGGGCGAATTTTTAACATTTCTAGGACCCTCTGGTTGTGGTAAAACAACTCTTTTAAGAACTATATCAGGGTTAGAAGAAGTAAGTAGTGGAAAAGTATATATTGATGATATCGATGTAACAAATATGCCTCCGCAGAAAAGAGATGTCAATACAATATTTCAAAATTTTGCTTTATTTAATCATATGTCTGTGCAAAAAAATATTGAATTTGGTTTAAAAATGAAAAAGATTAGCAAAGAAGAAATAGAAAAAAGAACGAAAAATATAATTAAAACGGTTCAATTACAAGATTTTGCTAATGCTATGCCCTTGCAACTTTCCGGAGGCCAACAACAAAGAGTAGCTCTTGCTAGGGGACTAGTTAATAATCCAAAAGTATTATTACTTGATGAACCTTTATCATCTCTTGATTTAAAACTTCGTAAAAAAATGGAAATTGAATTAAAACAAATTCAAAAAAAGTCAGGGATAACATTTATTTATGTTACTCATGACCAAGATGAAGCTTTGTCAATGAGTGATCGCATTGCCATAATTAATAAAGGAGTAATTGAACAAATTGATACTCCAGAAGACATTTATAATAATCCTCGCACTTTATTTGTGGCTGATTTTATTGGAGAATCTAATAAATTTAAAGCAAATATCGTAGGTTTTAAAAAGAATTTTGCCTTAATTAAAATACCTGATTTAAAGATAACTTTAACAGTACCTGATGATGCTTATAAATTAGATGAGGCATTAATTGCTATTTTAAGACCAGAACAGATAAGTATTGCTAAAAAAAGAGATAAAACAGATGTTTTTAATATTACTTATAAAGAACATATATTTAATGGTAATTATACCAAAGTTATTGGTAAATTAAATAAAACAGATATATCATTTATTGTTTATAATGATGAAGAATTTGATAAAAATGAAGAAATAAAATTAAAATATAATCCTGATGATTTTGTTATAGTGAGGTCAAAATGAATAGAACATTAAAATTTATTTTCCTTGCTCCAGTAGTTATTTATGCTTTATTTTTAATATTATTTCCGATTATTTATATTTTGATTTTAAGTTTTCAAACAAGTGATAATTATGGGGGAATAATTTATACTTTTACTATTTATAATTATATTCGAATATTTGATCCCGTTTATTTAAAAGTATTTTTTAATTCTGCCATAATAGGTATATTTGTAACTTTAGCTTGCTTACTTATAGCATATCCCTTTTCAATATTTGTATCAGAAAAAAAGCCTCACATTCAAAAGCTGCTTATAACTTTAGTTTTAGTGCCTTTTTTAACTAATTCTTTAATTAGAACTTATGGTTGGATTGTTCTGCTTCGAAAAGAAGGAATATTTAATACAATTCTTGAGAGTTTATCAATCATTCAAAACCCAATTAGTTTTATGTACAATAATTTAGGTATATTTATTGGTCTTACTTATACTTTATTACCATTTATGATATTGCCAATTTATAATTCAGTTTCTAAACTTGATAAAAAGTCCATTGAAGCTGCACGGGATTTAGGAGCTAAACCATTAAGTGTATTTTTTAAAATAATTGTGCCATCAACATATTCGGGTATATTTAATGGTTGTATTATGACTTTTATTCCCGCAATAGGCATGTTTTTCATTGCTGATTTACTTGGTGGTGGTAAAACTATGCTTATTGGTAATTTAATTAAAAATCAATTTTTAGTATCTCGTAATTGGCCATTTGGTTCTGCTTTATCCATATTTTTAATTATTGTCACTTTAATATTAGTTAAACTTTATAAAAAATTGGGTGGCAAAATGGATGATTTGGGAGGTTTCTAATGAAAAAGAAATTGGGTAAAAATGTCTTTATAATTTTAGTTTTTATATTTTTATATTTACCAATACTTGCTCTAGTTGCTTTTTCCTTTAATGATTCCAAGTTAAATATAATATTTGAAGGCTTTACATTAAAATGGTATAAGATTTTATTTACTAATACTACTTTACTAGCTGCTCTAAAAAACACTTTAATTGTCGCTGTTACTAGTACAGTTGTATCAACAGTTATTGGGACACTTGCTGCGATAGGGTTATATAAATATGATTTTAGGGGTAAAGGATTAATTAATAGCTTATTATATATTCCCGTAGTTATTCCGGAGATTGTTTTAGGAATTAGTTTGTTATCTATATATACTTTAATGAAACTTAATTTGGGTTTAATTACTTTGATAATATCTCATATTGCTTTTTCTATTCCTTATGTTATTATTAGTGTTAGAACAGTTATATCATCAATGAACTGGCAAATAGAAGAAGCGGCGCATGATTTGGGAGCTAGTGAAATTCTCACATTTCGCAAAATTATTTTGCCGGAGATTTGGCCCGGTATTGTCAGTGGAGCAGTACTAGCCTTTACCTTATCTTTAGATGATGTTATTATTAGTTATTTTACAACTGGCCCAGGCAGTAATACCTTGCCACTGCAAATATATTCAATGATTAAAACTGGTATAACTCCTGATGTTAATGCTCTAACCACACTAATTATATTAGTTGTTATGATTATTTTATTTTCATCAACAATTATGCAAGTACGAAAAATAAAGAAGGGATATAAAGTATGAAAAAGATTATTATATTAAGTATATTAATTTTACTCTTAAGTGGTTGTGGCAGTGAAAAAAATGAAGTAAATATCTTAAATTGGTCTAGCTATATCCCTGATGAAGTATTAAGAGATTTTGAACGGGAAACCGGAATTAAAGTAAATTATAATACTTATTCATCTAATGAAGAGTGTTTAGCTAAATTACAAGCCGCCAAGAGTGGGACTTATGATTTAGTATTTCCCAGTGATTATTTAGTTGAATTATTAATTCAAAAAGAAATGATTCAAAAACTTGATAAAACTAAATTAAATAATATAGATAATTTAAATACTAATTATTTAAATTTAGAATATGACCCCAATAATGAATATTCGCTTCCTTTCCTAGCAGCTTCAGTAGTTATTATTTATGATGAGGATTTTGTTAATGGGGAAATTGATAGTTATGATGATTTATTAAATCCTAAATATAAAAATAATATTGTACTTTTAGATGATCAAAGAATAATTATTGGTATGGCACTACTAGCTTTAGGCTATGATATGAATGATACAAATGATGAACATTTAGAAGAAGCAAAAGAGTGGTTGCTTACATTAAAACCAAATATTAAAGCTTTTGATAGTGATTCACCAAAAACTTTTATGATTACTAAAGAAACTAAAATTGGCGTTATTTGGAATGCTGAAGCGGGACTTGCTATGAATGAAGTTGATGGTTTAAAAGTAGTTTATCCCGAAGAAGGATTTAATATAAGTGTAGATAATTTTACAATTCCTGTAAATGCTAAAAATTTAGATAATGCTTATAAATTTATTGATTATATTTTAAGAGCGGATGTTATGCAAAAAATTATTGAAGATTATCCCTATAAAAATATGAATTTAAAAACTCAAGAATTATTAAGTGATACATATTTAAATAATATTGCTACTAATATTCCTGATGATTATTTTAAAGAAGGAATATTTGTTAAAAATATAGATGATGCAATAGTTAAATATGATAAAGTATGGGCATCAATTAAGTAAATTGATGCTTTTATATTGACACAAAATTTTAAAAAATGCTATAATCAAATTAGGATAGGAGGTAAAAAATGGTAAGAGTAAAAGATTTTGTTGATACTCAAGAATTCACAAAAGAAGAAATCTTAGATATTCTTAACCTAGGGTTATTGATTAAGAAAAACATTAAAGCCGGATACCCTTTAAATGTTTTATATCATAAGACTTTAGGGATGATTTTTGAACAACCATCAACAAGAACTCGTGTTTCATTTGAAACGGCAATGACTCAGTTAGGTGGCCATGCTCAATATTTGGCACCAGGTCAAATCCAACTTGGAGCTCATGAAAATTTGAAAGACACTGCTCATGTTTTAGCGCGCCTTACAGATATTTTAATGGCTCGAGTTATTAAACATGAAAGCATTACGGATTTGGCAAAGTATGCATCTGTTCCTGTCATTAATGGGATGAGTGATTACAATCACCCAACTCAAGAAATGGGGGATATTACGACCATTTTTGAACATATGCCTGAAGGAAAACAATTTAGTGATTTAAAAATTGTTTTTGTTGGCGATGCTACCCAAGTTTGTGCATCTTTAATGATGATTACAACTAAACTTGGTGGTCATTTTGTGCAATATGGACCAAAAGATTTTCAATTAAAAGAAAATTTTAGAGCAATTGGCGAAGAAAATTGTAAAACATCTGGTGGCAGTATAACATTTACTGAAGATGCGGATGTTGCTCTTAAAGACGCCGATTTTATTTATACTGATGTTTGGTACGGTTTATATGAAGCCGAACTTTCTGAAGAAGAAAGAATGAGCATCTTTTATCCAAAATACCAAGTAGACATGGATATGATCAAACAAGCTTCTCCTCATGTCAAGTTTATGCATTGCTTGCCAGCAAAAAGAGGTGAAGAAGTAACAGATGAAGTAATCGATTCTGATTATTCAATTGTAATTGATCAAGCCGAAAATAGACTTACGGCTATGCGTGCGCTACTTGTTTATTTTATGGACAAAAAAGATGAAACAATTGCAATTTGCAAAAAGAATTTAGGTATCTAGTTTAGTTAGGAGTTGAGTATGGAAAAGAAAAAGAAAAAATTTAAATTATTTGATGCGATTCTAGCAACTGTATGTATAACGCTCGTTGCTGAATCTGTTACTCCAACAGCTGCTATAGGTAATTCCCAATATTTCTGGTGGATTTTCTTAATTATAGCATTCTGTATACCTTATGGTATGATATCTGCTGAACTTGGAACAACTTATCCAAGTGAAGGTGGTATGTACGATTGGGTAAAAAGAGCTTTTGGAGCTAAAATGGCATCTCGTGTTGCTTGGAATTACTGGATTAATTTCCCTTTATGGATAGCATCACTTGCAGTTGCTGTTACTGATGTTGTAGCGGGTATATTTGATATTGAACTAAATATATTCTGGCTACTTGTATTACAATTAGGTTATACCTGGTTAGTAAGCATACTTGGAACCAAAAGAATTGGGGAAAGCAAATGGATAGTAAACATTGGTACATTTTGTAAAATATTATTCATGGTTGGTTTAGGTATTTTAGGTATTTATGTATTCATAAAAACTGGCGAAAGTGCTAACCCAATAGAAAGTGCAATGGACTTACTTCCTACAATGGATCTTTTAGGATTATCATTCCTATCAGTAATTATCTTTAACTTCCTAGGTTTTGAAGTTGTTGCAACATTCGTTGATGATATGGAAAACCCAAAAAGAGAAATTCCTAAAGCTTTAATCATCGGGGGTGTATTAATGGCATTATTCTATATTTTACCTGCAACAGGTGTTAATATTGCCATGACTCTAGAAGAAGCTGAAGCTGCAGGAATTACTGATTCATTCTTAATATTACTTACAAGAATTGGGGTTAATGCCGATATAACTAGAGCAATCGTAATTATTGTTGGACTTATGTTTATTTATACAATGGTTGCTAATATTGTTTCTTGGTCATTTGGTGTTAATTCAGTTGCTAAATATTCTGCTGATGATGGCGGACTTCCTAAAGTGTTTTCTAAAACTAATAAAGAAGGAGTGCCTTATATGTCATCAATTATGAATGGTATAGTTGCTAGTGTAATTATTATCATAGGAATTATTCTTGGTGAAGTATCCGAAAGTGCTAGTAACTTATTCTGGACATTCTTCTCACTTAGTTTAGTTACATTGCTTATCAGTTATATTCCATTATTCTTGTCATTTATCAAACTTAGAAAAACTGATAAAACTGAAAGAGTATATAGAGTACCTGGTGGTAAAGTAATGACTGCTCTAATGGCATATGTTCCATTCGTTCTTTTAGTTCTTAGTGTAATATTTACATTATTCGGAGATTTTTCAAAAGATTACATAAGTTCTAATATTCCATTAATAATTGGCGTAGTAGTATCTGTAATTATTCAAGAAATCTTAGCAGCTCGGGTTAAAGAACCTAAAAAGAATTAAAGGAGATAAGCATGAAGAGATTAGATACATTACCTATAGATGATGGCTTTAGAATGCCAGGAGAATTTGAACCACATCGAGGAACTTATATTATTTGGCCAGAACGCCCTGATAATTGGCGTTTTGGTGGAAAACCTGCCCAAAAAGTATTTGCTGAAGTAGCTAATACAATTGTAAAATATGAACCAGTTACAATGCTAGTTTCTTATGAACAATATAGTAATGCTAGACACCATTTAGATCCACGAGTTCGAGTTGTAGAGATGAGTAACAACGACTCTTGGGTTAGAGATTGTGGGGCAACATTCTTAGTTAATGATAAAGGAGATTTGCGCGGGGTAGATTGGTACTTCAATGCTTGGGGTGGTTTAGTAGATGGCCTATATTTCCCTTGGGATAAGGATGATGCGATTGCCCAGAAGATGTGCGAACTTGAAGGTGCTGATAGCTATCGTCTTGCAGATTTTATTTTAGAAGGTGGTTCTATCCATGTTGATGGCGAAGGCACAGTAATGACTTGTGCAGAAACTCTACTTCGTCCGGAATCTGGTAGAAATGTACCAAACATGACTAAAGAAGAAATTGAAAAAACTTTATGTGATTATTTAGGTTGTAGTAAAGTTTTATGGGTTCCGGAAGGAATTTATAACGATGAAACTAACGGTCATATTGATAACATTTGTAATTTTGTTAGACCTGGAGAAGTAGTACTTGCTTGGACTGATGATGAATCAGATCCTCAATACGAAATTAGCAAAAAAGCTTTAGAATATTTAGAAAGCGAAACTGATGCTAAAGGTCGTAAGTTAAAAATTCATAAAATGTATACTCCAAAACCAGTATTAATTTCAGAAGAAGAAAGTGGTGGAGTAGATGCAGTTGAAGGAACTCTTCCAAGAGCAGTTGGGGACCGTCTTGCAGCATCATATGTAAATTACTATACTGGCAATGGCTTTGTGGCAGTTCCAGTATTTGGGGACCCTAATGATGAAGCAGCGATTAATTTATTAAAGGAATTATATCCAGATAGAGTAATCGAACCAATTTATGCTAGAGAAATCCTTCTTGGTGGAGGAAACATTCACTGTATAACGCAACAAGTTCCTAGATAAAAAGAGCATTTTGCTCTTTTTTATTGCAGTTTATTAATAACTTTTTCTAACCATTTTTCAGTATCAATAATTGATTTTATATTTACTCTTTCTTTAGTAGAGTGAGCATACTTAATCTCTGGTGCAATAATAGCTATTTCTAAATCCTTCTTTTTTTCTTGCAGGAAACCCACTTCAACTGTAATATGATCTTCTTTAATTAAAGCTCTTTTATTATTTTCTTTTAATATTTTAATTAATTTAGAATTCTTATTTGTTTTAAATCCCGGTTCAAAATCTGTTTGTTTAACTTTATAATTATATATTTTACCATTATTAATAATTTTTTTAAGCACTTTATCTTTACTTATATTATCACTACTTCTTAAACCAATTTTAAATATATTATTATCTATTACTCCTAAATTATAGGAAGTAACAATATTTCTATTTTTATAATAAATATTTTTAGGTAATTTTAAAATACTATCTAAATATTCGCTTGTATTATTCATTACTTTATTTTGATATTTTACTTTATTTATTTTTATCTTTAACTCTTTATGTTCCATTTTATATTTTTCTAACTTTTTTAAATTTATTTTATTAATATTAAAATAAGCTAAAGCATTACTGGGAATAACATTATTTTTAGTGCCACCTTTAAAACTTATTAATTCGCCAGATATTTCTTTTAAAATACTTGCTAGTATTAATATTGCATTATCATGAAATTTATCAATATCAGCTCCCGAATGGCCTCCTTTTAAACCAGAGACTTCTATTTTATAAGTATTATTATAAATACTCTTTTTCACACTAATTCTTTTATTTATTTCTAAATCATAGAAAGCTGCAGTTTTATTAATAATAGTATCTTTATCAAAGCCATCTAAATTAATTAAGTATTTTCCAGTAAGTATAGATGCATCAAAATTTTTAGCACCACTCATATCTACTTCTTCAGAAGTTGTAAATAACCCTTCAATATTTGCATCTACTTTATCAAACATCGCAAGAATAAGAGCAATGCCAATACCATCATCAGCCCCTAAAGTTGTGCCATTTGTATAGATATATATCTTATTCATTTTTACAGGTACCCGTTTATTTTTAAAATCAAAATCATTATCACTTATACAAATCATATCTTGGTGTGCCTGTAATATGATCGGTGGTTTATCATTAACTTTTTTAGTAATTAAGACATTATTAAATTTATCTTTATAAAATGTTAAGTTTTTCTTTCTAGCAAAATCTTCCAAATACTTAATTATTTTATCTTCATGTTTACTTTCTCGATAAATTTTAGTAATTTCTAAAAAATATTTAATTGTTCTATTCATACTAATTATTATTGAAAAAAAGCTTAATTTTATACTATAATAAAGACGAGGGATGTATTATGAATATGTTAATTATTGAAGATGATAAAGTATTATGTAATGAATTATTTACTTTACTTAAAAATAATAATTATAATCCTACGATATTAAATGATTATAATGTAGAAAGCATTTTAAAAATTAATCCAAATTTAATATTGCTAGATATTAATCTTCCAAATATAAATGGTAAAGAAATACTAAAGAATTTAAGACTTAAAAGTGATATACCTGTAATTATGCTTACTAGTCTTGATAATGATCTTGAAGAAGTAACTAGTATTACTTATGGAGCAGATGACTATATTACAAAACCATATAATCCTACTATTTTACTACTTAGGATTAATAATATTTTAAAAAGATATAAAAGTAAAATTACAACTTATCAAGATTTAACAATTGATATTAGTAAAGGTACTATTAGTAGGGAAAATAAAGAAATAGTTCTTACAAAAAATGAAATGATTATATTTAATTATTTACTTAATAATAAAAACAGAATTGTTTCTCGTGATGAATTAATGAGTGAATTATGGGGTAATTTTGAGTATCTCAATGATTCAGCATTAACAGTCAATATTTCAAGACTTCGTACTAAATTAAAGGAACTTGGATATGATGATTTAATTGAAACAAGGAAAAAAGTGGGGTATATATTAAAATGAAATTTACATCTTTTTTAATGGATAAATTATTTGCTATAGTGCTATATTTAGTTTTTTATAGTATTATTTATTTACTTTTAATAGCTTTTAAAGTAGATACTAGTTTAATTATTGCTATAACCATACTTTTTGTTTTATTTGGCCTTATCACTCTTTGTTGGGAGTATTTTCGTAAAAATAAATTTTATAAGACTTTAATTAATAATGTTAATTTACTTGATAAAAGTTATTTAGTTTTAGAAACACTTGAAAAACCTCGGTTTTATGAAGGCATTCTTTTTACAGAAATCATGTATAAAATTAATAAATCAATGCTAGAAAATGTTAAAAAATATGAACTAATGACTAAAGATTTTAAAGAATATATTGAACTTTGGATTCATGAAGTAAAAATACCTATTCAAGCCCTAGAGTTAATGCTTCATAATAAGAAAAATTCTAAAGAATTAAGAGAAGTTAAAAGACTTGAAGGTTTTATAGAACAAGTATTATATTATGAACGAGGAGAAAATGCTAGTGAAGATTATTTAATTAAAGAAGTAAATTTAAAAGATGTTATTAAAAATGTTGCTTTAAGAAATAAAGATATATTACTTGAAGAAAAAATCAATTTAATAGTTGATGATACTAAAGCTACAGTTTTAAGTGATGCTAAATGGTTAGAATTTATTATAAATCAAATAATTAGTAATAGTATTAAATATAAAAGTGAAAATAATAGTTATATTCATATAAGTATTAAAGATGATAAAAATAATACAACTTTAATAATTGAAGATAATGGTATAGGTATTGATGAAACAGACTTACCACGAGTATTTAATAAGACTTTTACAGGTTCAAATGGCCACAATAGTACATCATCAACTGGAATGGGCTTATATATTGTAAAAAATCTATGTAACAAACTAGGTCATGATATTGATATTGCATCTATTAAAGGAAAATATACTAAAGTATTAATTACATTTTATAAGGAAAAAGATTTAAAAATGTTACAAAATTGTAATGTTTTGATAGATTAAAATAGCGATTATTACTTAAAATTATCTTATAATTATCGTGGGTGATGAATTAATGGAAAATATTTTAAAAATAGTAAATGCCGAAAAGTATTATGGATCACGCTCTAGTTTAACTAAAGCAATTGATAATATTTCTTTTGATGTACAAAAAAGCGAATTTGTAGCTATTATGGGAGCATCAGGTTCTGGTAAGACAACGCTTTTGAATTTAATTTCAACGATTGATAAAGTTACATCTGGTCATATTTTTGTAGCGGGTGCGGATATTACAAAACTCCATGGTAATGAATTAAATAAGTTTCGAAGAGAAGAATTAGGTTTTATCTTTCAAGATTTTAATTTGCTTGATACTTTAACCGCCTATGAAAATATTGCTCTAGCTTTATCTATTCAAAATAAAAGCTATAAAGAAATAGATTCAAAAATTAAAGAAGTAGCACAAGATTTAGATATTGCGAAGGTATTAAAAAAGTATCCTTATCAAATGAGTGGAGGAGAAAAACAAAGAGTAGCAGCAGCAAGAGCTATAATAACTGAGCCTAAAATAATTTTAGCAGATGAACCAACTGGAGCATTAGACTCTAAAAACTCTAAAGGACTACTTGAGTGTTTAACTTACCTTAATAAAGAATTATCAGCAACGATTCTAATGGTTACACACGATGCTTTTACAGCATCATATGCATCAAGAGTTATATTTATCAAAGATGGCAAAATATTTAATGAACTAAGAAGGGGACATGATTCTAGAAAAGTATTTTTTGATAAAATAATCGATGTTGTCACTATTTTAGGGGGAACTAATAGTGATAACTAAATTATCTTTAAAAAACATTAGTAAAAGTTTTAAAGATTATGCCATCTATTTTTTTACTTTAATTTTAGGTGTTGCCATATTTTATGTATTTAATGCTATAGATAGTCAAACGGTTATGATGGATGTGTCAGCATCAACCAGAGAAATAATTAAACTGATGACTAATATGCTATCAGGAGTAAGTGTATTTGTTTCCTTTATTTTAGGATTCTTAATAATTTATGCCAGTCGGTTTCTTATTAAAAGAAGAAATAAAGAATTTGGTATTTATTTAATACTTGGTATGAGTAAAAGAAAAATATCTTTAATCTTGTTTTTAGAAACATTATTTATTGGTATTATTTCTCTAGTGGTAGGATTACTTATTGGATCATGTTTATCACAACTCATGAGTTTACTTGTTGCTAATATGTTTGAAGCAGATCTCACTAACTTTAGCTTTGTCTTTTCTAAAAGTGCTGCTCTAAAAACATTACTTTATTTTGGCATAATGTATTTAGTAGTAATGCTATTTAATGTTATAAATATTAGTAGATGCAAATTAATTGATTTAATTAATGGCGCTAAGAAAAGTGAGAAAATAAAACTTAAAAACCCATATATTTGTACAATTATATTTATAATAGCTTGTATAATGCTTGCGTATGCATACTTTGAAGTAACTGTTAAAGCTGATACTCTTACAGCAGGTGAAATATTTGTTCCAATAATTCTTGGAAGTATCTCAACATTCTTAATTTTTTGGTCCTTATCAGGTTTAATTATTCGCACTCTAATGAGTATGAAAAAGCTTTATTACAAAGGGCTTAATAGTTTTATAATCCGTAATTTTTGTAGCAAAATAAATACAACTGTATTTTCAATGACTATCATTTGTCTTATGTTATTTATTACAATTTGTGTTTTATCTTCTTCATTATCGATTAAAAATTCAATGACTGAAAATTTAAAAACTTTAGCTCCCATGGATATTGAATTATCTAAAACTATAAATATTCCCGAGGATAATTTAGAATTTAGTACCGAACAAAAAATAGATTCTCGATTTTCTGTTAGAGAAACCCTAGCTAATTTAGATTTTGATGTTAATACTTATTTTACCGATATTTTAGAATTTAATGTCTATGCCACCAACGATTTGACTATTAGTGATACTCTAGGTGCGTATTTAGAAATTGCTAAAGAAAGCTACCCGTTTTTAATGTATGATACCGCAGAATTAATGTTAAAATTAAGTGATTATAATAAAATAGCTGAGGCATTTAACTTAGATAAAATTACTCTAAATTCTAATGAATATGCTATTATTGCTGACTTTGATCAATGGATAATGATTAGAAATGAAGCACTAAAAGAAAATACTCCAATAACAATTAATAATAAAACTTATTATCCCAAATATAATGAATGTATAAATGGATTTATTGAAATGACTAGTAATCATATTAATATTGGCATAATTGTTTTACCAGATGAATCTTTAACTGACGATTTAATAGAAGCAAATTATTTAATTGCTAATTATAAGAGCGATGATAAAGAGATTACTGAACAAATGATTATGGATCTTAATAATCATCCTTATGCCAAAAACACTACTTTAGAAGGTTCAACTAAAATAAGCATTTATGAAGCAAGTGTTGGTCTAGGTGCTCTAGTTACTTTTATTGGTCTTTACCTAGGAATAATATTCTTAATATCTAGTGCAGCAATTCTAGCACTAAAAGAACTATCCGAAAGTAGTGATAACGCATATAAATTTAATATGTTAAGAAAACTTGGTGTAGATGATGCCATGTTAAATAAAGCCTTATTTAAACAAATAGCTATATTTTTCTTATTTCCACTAGTACTAGCTATAATTCACTCTATATTTGGTATTATATTTTGTGATTATATTCTGGCCACTTTTGGGGATGAAAAATTACTTGCATCAATTATTATGACTGCTATATTCATTGTCATAATTTATGGTGGATATTTCTTAATTACTTATGTTTGTAGTAAAAACATTATAAGAGAATAATAAAAGAAACTGTGTATTGCAGTTTCTTTTAAATTTCTTCTCTATCAATATTTTTAGTAGTTAAAGTATCTTTTGTTTGTTCATTATAAAAAATTATTTTATATCCACATTCATTAGCAATTTTTTCTATAGTTTCAAAACTAGGATCACGCATTTCTTTTTCATATTGAGAAATTGTGTTTTTAGCATATCCGGTTAATTTTCCTATTTGTTCTTGACTTAAGTTGTTTTTTCTTCGCATTGTTCTAAGTATTTTTCCTACCATTATATGTTCACCAATTAGATTATCTCATTTTAGGAACTAAATTACTTGACTTATCTCATAATGAGTACTATAATTTAAATGTATAAAATATCACAATATGAGAATAAGGAGTGTTTATGAAGAAAAAAATATTAATAAGTGCAAGTAGTATAGTTGTAATAATATTAATAATTATATTATCAATCACTTTATTTAAAAGCGATGATAATGTAATATTAAGTGATAATATCAATGATAAAAAATTAATTAACAATTCATTTTTAACATTAATGTTAGAACAAAGTGATGGAACATATCAAGAGTCAACAAGTAATACATGGCCAAGTGGGAATTATGCTTTTAATAGTGAACTTAGTAGATGTGAAAACGGCGGAGAACTTAGGTGGAATAGAGAAGAAGGTATAGTAAACCTTTTATCAAATAAATCAGATGCCTGCTATGTATACTTTGATTTATATAATGTAGTACAAATAAGTAATGTAGAAGCAACAAAAACTTATAATAGCATTACAGTAACAGTAACAACATCTGGAGGAGAAAATCCAGTAGCTACATATTACTTTAGTATGGATGGAGGAAGAAGTTATGAGACAAGTACAAGTCCTAATTA
>CALVKM010000026.1 GCA_944332705.1 uncultured Bacilli bacterium | reverse complement strand
ACTTCTTGTTCTTATGCTTCTACTTTACATGCTATTGCACATCCGATTTAATTTTTCCGATAAATTTTGACTCCGTCTGCTTATTTTAGCTTAGGTAAATCATCTATTTCAAAATCATCACTATTTTCAAATAAAGCTTTAGATAATTCATTTGTTTCTTCTTTAATTATTGGTTTGGGCATATCTTCTTTATTATACACAAAAAGATTTGCTACATCTATACTAGTTTTCGTTGGAGTACTCACTCCCGCTGGAGCAGGTGTATATGTTAAAAGTTTTGGTTGAACCTTCTTTGTTCCAAATATAGGTCTATTTAAAAACTCTCTAATTTTAACAAAATATTTAGGTTCTTTTTTAACATAACCATTTTGTTCTTGTTTTAATTTATATAATTTTCTAAAGCTATTAAATATAACAAGTAAAGCAATAACCATTATAATAGTTAGCCAACCCATACTACTAGCAAGGAAAAATTGAACTCTACCTAATTGAGGTATTCTTAAAGCTACTTTACCCACTATATCATTAAATTCTACTAAACTATCATCTTCAATTAAATTATAATCACCCTTTGTTTGATAACTATATTTACCATTTTCATCTTTAACTATAGAAATAACTCTATGAGTTATTGTTCCTCCCCCAACTTGAGGGTCATCTGAATAAAAGGTTATAACATCCCCAATCTCTATATCTTCAGGATTATCAACCCGAACATCAACTACAACATCATAAACATTAATATTTGGAGTCATACTACCACTAATTATAGTATATAAACTAAATTTAGGCTCATAGCCACTTCCTTTACTAGCATAAATTCTCGTAGCTACAAAATAATAAAGTAAAAGGGCTGCAACAATTAAAAGCAACACAAAAACGGTCCAACTAATAATTGTTGAAATAAGTTTTAAAATATCCCGAAATGTTACATTACTCTTAATCTCGGTATTCATTTTACACTTCCCTATTCTCTTTTTATTATACCCAAATATAGGGCAAAAAGCAACAATTCTTATCAAAATATATGTAAAGAAAGAGACAATTATTACCAGGTATAAAAATTTTTAGCAAAATTAAAAAGAGACTTTAATCTCTTTATTGTTTTTTGGAGGGCCTAGTCGGATTTGAACCAACGATCAGGGATTTGCAATCCCGTGCCTTACCACTTGGCTATAGACCCGCGTTCTTGTAATATAATTTTACAATACATCTTCACATTTGTCAATCGTTATATTTTATGCATAATAAATAAATTTAGCACCATATTATAAAGGGAGATGATTAAAATAGAAAATATAAATGCTTTAGATGAAATTAATAAAGGAGCATCAATGGGATGTGATGCCATTAAGTATATCATTGATAAAGTTGAAGATAATGCTTTACGTGATTTATTAGAACGCCAATATGATTTATATGATAATATTAAAAATAAAGTAAATGATTTATATCCTAAATATAATGATGAAGCGGAACCTCATGAAACTAATACTATGACAAAAGCTATGACCTGGTATGGGGTAAACATGAAAACAATAAAAGATCATAGTAATTCTAAAATAGCTGAAATATTAATTCAAGGAACCAATATGGGAATTATTGAAGGTAGAAAAATATTAAATAATAAAAATATAGCCAAAGATGTTCATGATATTATTGAAGATTTTGTGGCAAGTCAAGAAAAACTAATAGAAGATTTAAAAAAATACCTCTAAACTTCTATTAGTTTTTATATTAATTTAATTATGTAACAACGATTACGTATAGTAATTCTTAAATTTAGACTATCAGCAGTACTAGCAGATGCTGGTATTTTTAATACTATTTTATTTTCATTCAAATTATTTGGAGTTAAATTCTCCATAGTTGATGTATAAGTTCTATTTCCTATAGTATACTCAATTGTAGCAAACGTATTTATAAATGTTTTAATATTTTGAATACTTTTATAAGCTTCAGTAGTATTATCAATTACAAAATCATAATCAAGAATCATTAAGACTTCTTCAACACTACTAGTACCTGGTATAGATACTAAACCATTATAATTTCTACATTCTTCGTTATAACATTGTTCGTATGTATATTCAAATTTATTGGTAAATTCGGCATTTGTAATATTTAATGAAGTATTACCAAGCATTGTACTAGAAAATGACACATTTTCTCCTAAACTTGCATTACGAACAACTTCTACTCCGGTTAATCTTGTTGGTCTTAATTTAACAGTTATCGTTCTGGCTCTTTCACTCTTTGATGCTTGACCATTATAAATACTTAATTCATATCTATTTTTAACTCTTCTCGAGCTTATTAAATAAGGCATTATAAATGTTCTTGTAGCTCCAGCATCTATTTCATAATTCATATAAGGATAACCAAAATCAATAAAATAATTTCCTATATCTAAAGTCGGATAAATAAAGTCATTACCAAAATAAATTTTAAAATTAGTATAATCTAATTTTTTTCTAGCATGAGTATTATTAGTAATACTAAATTTAACTACTAAATAATAGTTATCATTATAAATACTTTTTCCAGCCATATCTATATCAGTTAATATACTCTCTTCAAAATTAATTGTAAAGCCATTATAACTAAATGTAGAACCTTCATTATAGGTATAACTAATTTTTTCATAATTACGAACAACTACAAATATTAATACTACTGCAAGTATTCCTCCGATGATATAAAATATTAATTTGTTTTCGAGAAAATAATAATACAATTCTCTAAAAGTTCTATGTACAACTCTTTTAGCTTTATAAGTTTGAAAATTAATATTTAATTCAACTTCCTCACTGTCGGAATCAGTTATTTCTAACATGTCTTTTTGAAAATCAAATTGTTTTACATTAAAACCTATTGCTCTAATCGCTAGTATGGCTACAAAAATAAATTGGGGATAATAAATCATTTGAGCAATATCTCTATATGTTCTAGCAGCTGTAGTTTCCCATAAAGCTTCATTCAAACCATTGATTAACATATAAGATATTATTAATGCTACTAATAATAAAATATAATATAAAATAGCAAAGAAATAAAATTTATTTGGTTTATTTTTATTTTTTAATAATATAAACATAGTTATTAAAGTTGCAATTACTAAAATTAACACTAAAAATAATAAAGGTCTTACAGTAGCAGATGCAATACCTTCATAAACACTTACAGTATAACCATTAGAAATAAAGTTGCGAAAAAAAGCTAAGACAGTTCCACTTCTTACCGCGATATATATAGTAAGTATCGTTAAAATAATATGAATTAACTTAAAGTGTCTGATTAAAAAGCCATATGGTTTTTTGAAAATCATACTATCGCACCCTTTTCCGTATATCTATATTTTATCACAAAAAAAATATGGTGCCTAGCCATATTTTTATCTTTTAGTAACTAATACTTGGTCTTTTAATAAATATATCGTATCATTTTGGTTTAATAAATCTAATTTTGATATCTTAAACATGTTAGCAACTGTATCTAGGGTATCTCCTTCAGCAGTAATATAATAACTATATCCACTTTTGGGTATTAATATTTCTTGATTAGGATAAATATAATCTTCCATATTAAGACCATTTAGACTAGCTAGTAGTGTTGGATTAATATTATACTTCTTCGCAATCTTATAAAGAGAATCTCCCGCTTCGATTGTGTAATAATTAAAATACTGTTCCGCGTTTTTAGGTACAACTATATCCATACCTACCCGAAATTCATCAGGAAAATAAATATTATTAATATCCATTAAAATTTCTGGTTTAGTATTAAATCTATCAGCAATACTTTTTAGTGTATCCCCCGGTATTATTGTATATCTATCAAACATTTTATCACTCCTAATATAGGATATGTAATAAATTATATTTGGTTAAAAGATAAATACCATATTTTGATAATTAAAATTCCATTCTGAATACTTAAGTAAAGCTACTTCACCATCATAGGGATTATATTTATATAAAGTATCTCCTGAAATATAATATACATCCAACCCATTAACTTTAACAAGAGCATTAACAAAACGATTAGATACTAAAATTAGTTCATTTGTATTAGGAATGCTTTGATAAAGCGAATTATTTAAAAGAACATAATTAACACTAGATTTTTCACTAAATGTTGGTTTTTCTGATTGTATAGTTTGATTACTTACATTTTGCCAATCACCATCAACTAATATTTCTCTATCAGTTTTATATATCTCTTCTTTCTTCATATCGATATAATATTCTTGATTTTCTCTTAAATCATATAAATATACTCTATTTTTATAATCCCCCATAAAATAACTATTAAAATATACTTCAAATCTTAATTTAATGTTGTTAATTTTACCATTATTAGTATTTATTACATCAACATTATTATATATAAATTCTTGTTCATAATCAGGTATAATCAAATAATTATCAAAAGCATAGGTTAAAGATAAATTATAAATATCAGTATTAAACAAAGTTATTTTTTTATAGTCATTATTACTTAAATAGATAAAATCATGATAATTCCAAAGCATATATGTTGCATCATCAATTTCCCCAATACTTATGTTTTCATAAGTATCTTTTATATTAAGTTCACTAGTTTGATTTATATTTTCTATATAATAACCTTCATTATTAGAACAAATATTATATAAACTAATATCAGTTGTTTTAAAACTTAAACATGTATTTCCATTATCTTCATTTGCAGTTATTTCTTTAATTAAATTTCTTTTATTGGTATATTTATCTAATGATACTAAATTATAAGTTTTATCTTTATAAAGAATACTAAAATAATATGCTTCTAATTCTTTATCATATTTTTCTAAAATGTTAAAATCATCAATAGTGTATTCTAGTTCATAACTTGTTTTTCTTAAATAAAAATATATAAACAAGCTAAAAAGTAAAATTATAATAACTACTAAAATAATATGTTTATACTGTTTTATTACTTGTTTCATTATTACTTCCATATAACTTCTTTTCTTGCATCATAAATTCACTGATGTTAGTTTCTATTTCATCTAAACTGGATTTAGGTAAATTAGATATAACTACTTCTTCTTTAACCGTGTCAATAGTTACTTTACCAAAGATTAGGCCTTGATAAACTAGTAAATCATTATACATATCGGGAGTAATTGAACTTAAGAAATAACCCCACAGTACTCTTTTTTTGCCTACCAGTAATCTTTTATTAGTTAAAACTACCACACAAGTCGTAAATATTTCATACGAGGTTTGACTTTTTTGTCCCATAAAAACATATAGTGGTTCTTCGCCAGGATTTAAATGTTTTTCGACAACATCACAATGTTTTTTTACTCTCCAAGCTATTCCCCCGGGATGTTTATGTTTAAATTCTAAAGCTTTTTCATATACAGTCATAGTATCACCTAAATATATTTTATAATAATTTTAGGAAATTAGCAACTAATTTACATAATCGGCATAAATCCATCTGTTTGTATCTATTTTAATCCAGCCATTTTTCTCTTCCATTATAGCAACAGTTGTTCCTTTAGGAAGTGGTGCTCGCACTTTTAAAATAGTTCCTGCTGGTTTACTTCTAACATTTAAAAAATTAGCAGTAGTATGTTTAGTTTCATAATATTTACTAGGAACTGTTTTGGCAACAAAATTTCCGGCGACATATTCTTTATCACTAATCCTAGCCCAATTATTAACAAATTCGATTACTTTAATACGACTATTTTTAGGTAAAGTGTTTATAGCATTATAATTAGTTCCGGGGCCTAATCTAATATTTAAGGAATTAGCAGTAGTATAGTAATATTCCTCTTCATCTTCTATGTCGGGTATATATAAATCTAAGAAGTTTAACCCCGCACTATTTTTAATTGTAGTAAATGTATTATCAATAAAAAAGGCATCTTCTGGTTTAACGGATCCACCAGTTGTATTAATTACCCAAATATCATTGGTATTTTTAACCCAACCAGAACCCGCAAATTTACCTTTACCTACGACAATGTGAAAATGTTCACCAGTGGCATAACCATCACGGCCTTCGATAGCAATAGCTTCTTTTCTCTTAAATTTCTGGCCAACACTTAATTTTTTTAATTCACTATCTTCGATATGACCAACCATAATTGTTACATAATCATTAAATGTGGGAGCAATAACTTTAGTAGTTGATTCTAGCCATAAAACATTTGTCGAACTAGTACCCACACCATATATTTTTTTAACTACAACCTCATCACAAGGACAGTAAAAGTAACCATTTGCACCACTTTTTCCACAATTATCATCTATTGGATAATCTTTTGGTGTTCCCACTGTATGCCTAGAGTGGGAAAAATCATTTTCATATGTTTGTGTAATATTCATTATTTTAATTGGATAAATTAAATAATTCATTATATCCCCCTTTCTACTATAATATATTTTTTTATAAAAAAAGAAGGACGGTGTTTGTCCACTTCCTTAACTAACTTTTTCAAATTGTGAATTATAAAGACTCGCATAAAAGCCATTTTGCTTCATTAATTCATCGTGACTACCTTGTTCAATAATGTTTCCTTCATTCATTACAAGGATTAAATCAGCATTTTTAATTGTTGATAATCTATGAGCTATAATAAATGATGTTCTACCTTCCATTAATTTATCCATAGCTTTTTGAACTAATTCTTCAGTTCTAGTATCAACATTACTTGTTGCTTCATCCAGTATCAAGAATGGTGCATTATCAAGCATACCACGAGCAATAGTCATAAGTTGTTTTTGACCACTAGATATAGAATCATTATCTTCAATTATTGTATCATAAGAATTTGGTAGGGACTTTATAAAGTGATCTACTCCAACAACTTTACATACTTGTTTTAATTCATAATCAGAGACATTTTCGCGATTGTAAACGATATTTTCTCTAACAGTACCATTAAAAACCCATGTATCTTGTAAGACCATTGTAAATAAATCATGAACATTTTCGCGAGTTAACTCATTTATTGATACTCCATCAATTTTAATATCTCCGGAATTTATTTCATAGAATTTCATCAGTAAATTAACCATAGTTGTTTTACCAGCACCAGTTGGACCAACGATAGCAATCTTCTCTCCAGGTTTTACTTTAGCACTAAAGTCTTTTATGATTATTCTATCACTATCATAACCAAATTTAACATGAGCAAAAGTAATATTTCCTTTTACTTTATCTCTATCTAAATGTTTAGTTAATTTTCTTTCACTACTCATTTCTTCTGCTTCAATGAATTCGAATATTCTTTCACTTGCGGCTGCTGCTGATTGTAAAGAAGTCATAGCTTGAGCAATTTGCGA
Organism: uncultured Bacilli bacterium; assembly: GCA_944332705.1. Taxonomy (GTDB): domain Bacteria; phylum Bacillota_I; class Bacilli_A; order RF39; family UBA660; genus Onthocola_B. The sequence continues at coordinate 8,541 of CALVKM010000026.1, read as the reverse complement.
TAATGGGTTTGTAAATAAACGAACATATACAATGAAAGCTACGATTACCCCAAAAGTTATATAACCATTCATTGCAAGAAGAGCCCCAACAACACAGACAACTACATAACTAAAGTTTCCAATAAAAGCCATAATTGGTTGCATTAAACCTGATAAAAATTGACTCTTACGAATAGCATCAAATACTTTTTCATTTAACTTATCAAATTTTTCATCGGCATCTTTTTTACCATTATATACTTTAACAACATTATGTCCTGAATAAATTTCTTCAATATGACCATTCATATTACCAAGTTCTACTTGTCTTTGAATAAAGTATTTTTGAGATTTCTTTAAGATTATAGCCATAATTGAAAATCCTAATAAGCTTGAGACAATTGCACAAATTGCCATAATCCAGTTTGTTACAAACATCATTATTACACTACCAATTAATAGTGTTATGGCTCCAACTAAAGAACCAATACTTTGCGACATTGTTTGAGCTACTGTATCAACATCGTTGGTTATTCTTGATAATATATCTCCAGTTGAATTACGATCAAAATATCTTAAAGGTAACTTATTTATTTTAGTAATTATTCTACTTCTTAAATCCTTAGCAAAATTATTAGAAACAGTTGCCATTATATAGTGTCCAAAGAAACTAAATATAGCACTAGCAATATAAATAATAGCTAAGAATAAGGCAATATTTTTAATAGCTGTAAAATCCATTTTAGGTTCTACAATTTTTTGAACAGACTCTGGCATAGTATCAATGGCTGCAAAAATTTCACTTGATGATGAATCTTCACTAATACCAGACATAATACTCATAAATTCTTGTTTATCTTCAAAAGATATCGTATCAGATGACATAATCTCATTAATTGTTGTCTCACTAATATTAGGAGTCAAACCATCAGATATAATATCAGTTAAATTACTTAAATGATCTGGAGCAATAATTGATAGAATTGAACTTACTGCCGAAAGAACAAATGCAATAATTATTAAAGTATGAAATTTATTTAAATAATGAATTAATTTTTTCATCGCTCCCCGGAAGTCATTAGCTTTATCAAAGTTATTTGATCCCGGTTTTCCCATTGGTTTAGGCATTATTAAGTTCCTCCTCACTAAGTTGTGATAACGCAATTTCTTTGTATACATCACAACTATTCAATAATTCTTCATGTGTTCCCATACCAACACATGTTCCTTTATCTAAAACAATTATTTTATCGGCATTCATAATTGTTCCAATTCTTTGAGCAACTATAAATGTTGTAGCATCTTTAGTATATTTCTTTAATTCACGCCTTAAAGTAAAATCTGTTTTATAGTCAAGTGCTGAAAATGAATCATCAAATATATATATTTTTGGCTTACGAGCAATAGCTCTAGCAATAGAAATTCTTTGTTTTTGACCTCCAGAGATGTTAGTTCCTCTTTGAGCTAAATAAGCATCATATTTATCAGGCATACTCTCCACAAATTCTTTTCCCTGGGCTACTTCAATAGCTTTTACTACATCTTCTTTAGTAATTTTCTTATCACTTTCCCCATAAGCAACATTCTCACTAACAGACCCACTAAATATTACAGCTTTCTGAGGTATATAACCAATTTTGTTATGTAAATATTCTAATTTATAATCTTTAACATTAACGCCATCAATTATTATTTCGCCATCAGTTGCATCGTAAAATCTTGGAATTAAATTAATAAGAGTTGATTTACCACTACCAGTTGAACCAATAAAAGCTATCGTTTGTCCTTTTTCAGCTTTAAAAGTAATATCTTTTAAGATATATTCATCAGCATCTGGATACTTAAATGATACATCCTTAAATTCAACAGTACCAGTAAGTTTAGGGTCACTCTTTGTAACACTACCATCTTTGATTGCAAATTCTTCATCTAATACTTCATTAATACGATCTGCAGATATTGCTGCTCTTGGATACATGATAAATATCATAGCAAGCATCAAGAATGACATAATAACTTGCATTCCATAAGATGAGAATACTACCATATCACCAAAGATACCAACTTTTTCACTCATTAGGGATGCATCAATCATATAAGCACCAATGAAATATATAGCTAATGTTGAAAAATACATTATCAAATACATGATGGGTTGCATAATACCAAATGTTCTTTGATTAAATAATTGAATTTTAGTTAATTTACTATTAGTTTCTTCAAATTTCTTTTCTTGATAATTTTCAGCATTAAATGCTCTAACTACCCGAATACCAGTTAGGTTTTCTCTAGTTATACCATTGATTTTATCAAGTAATTTTTGAACAATTTTAAATTTTGGTAATACAACTATCATTAAGAATGTAAGGGTTAGTAAAAGTATTAATACTCCACCACCAATAACGGCACTCCAGGTAAGGCTTTTACCAAGTATTTTACTAACAGCCCATATCGCTGTAATTGGAGCTTTAATTATAAGTTGAAGACCCATAGCAACAAGCATTTCAATTTGCGATACATCGTTAGTAGTTCTCGTAATTAAACTACTTGTTGAAAATTTCTTAACTTCACCTTCACTAAAGTTTTCTACTTTTTCAAAAATATCTTTTCTAATTATCTTAGAAAATGTTGCAGCAATATATGATGCAAAAAATCCAACAATAACTGCTGCTGCTAAACTACCAAAAGCACATAAAAGCATCTTACCTCCAGCAGTTAGAATTTCTGCCATAGTATTTCCTTCAGTTTGAACTAATTGAGTAATCTCTGACATATAGTCTGGTAATTTCAAATCAAGCCAAACTTGAAAAACTATTAAACCTGCACAAACTAATATTAACAATAAATCTTTTTTTCTTAATTTCTTTAATAATTTAAACATACTCATTTCCTTTCTTCTATATTATTCTTAATTTTTTTAATAACAGATGTTACCACATCTCGTTCTTCATCAGTTATCCCTTTAGATAACTTGTCAGTAACATATTTATGCTTTTCATGCAATTTAGCAATAATATCATTGGTCTCAGCATTTATTATTATATGCTGACACCTATGATCAGATTCATCAAGAACTAAAGAAATAAACCCGCGATCAAGTAATTTAGCTACAGCTTTAGAAACATAAGATTTAGAAAAGCCTTTTAGTTTAGCTACATCTCTTCCTTGATTAATATTTTCATTAAAAGTAACAGCTATTAGGACATCCGCCTCAGGTTTGGTAATACCAATTTCTTTAGCACACGCATCAATTTCACTATCAATATAATCTCTAATTTTTTTAAAACATACTAATGTTTCTTCATCTTTAAACATAATTTACTTCCTAAAAATTAGTTTATGTGTCAACCATTATATACATTTATAGTTTTTTAGTCAATGAAAAAATATGAATTTCACAAAACATTCATATTTTTACTTATTTTGTGTGGATAACTCCCTACTTATCCACAACATAATAATATTTACTATATATTCTTGCTCATTTTCAGTTAATTCTTTATTTTGTTTTATATGATGCCACTTATAAAGGCAAGTTCTACAACAAGTTGCTGTTGCATGCTGAGCAATAAACACAGGATGGTTTTTCATTGGTGTTTGTTTGCCGTCATTAGGTATATATGCTGGAGCAAGTCTTGTTTTAATAAAATCTTCAGCATGCTTTCTTATTACATCTAATCCTTTATCATTAATATACTTTATATCTTTACTACTTAAATGAAAACTACCTCTAAATTTTGATTTAGCAAGCTTTTCTAATATATCATTATACATAATCTTCCTCTAATAATTCTTCTAATTTTTCAATATCTTCTTTTAGTATGTTAAAACCTTTATTGAAAATATTTAAGTTAGATAAATTAATTCCTAAATCTTTTAATAGATCAAGTGAATATTTACTACTGCCTGACTTTAAAAATGTAATATAACTATCTAATTTAATTGTATTATCTAAAATTCCATTTACTACAATACTTGCTAACATTAGTCCTGTTGCATATTTATAGGAATAAAAAGCATATCTATACAAATGGCCTAATCTCATCCATTCATATTTTGCTAAACTATCATATGCAACTTGATTTCCATAATATCTTTTAATTAAGTTATAATATATATTTGATATATTATTACTAGTTAATCTATTATTATCCTTTAAAATGTATAATCTTAATTCTAATTCTGTATATAAAGTTTGTTTAAATACTGTTGTAAAATAATTTTCTATTTCTTTACTCAAATAAAATATTTTTTCTTCTTTAGTTTTAGCATTATTATATAAATATCTATTTAATAGTATTTCATTAGTAATTGATGCTATTTCTCCAACAAAGATAGTACTATCCTCATATATAAATGGTTGATTTTGTTTAGATAAATAATAATTAACTATATGACCTAATTCATGAATTAAATTTTTTAAATCATTATATGTACCTTTATAATTTAAAAATGAATATGTGTTCCAAGAAAAGGTAATCGATTGATGTTTTTTATTATCAAAGCTAGCATCAATATGTCCATCAAGTAAAATATCAACTGCTTTTAAATATTCATCCCCGAGAGGTTTTAAGGATTCTTTTATGATTTTTATAGCATCATCTAAACTATATTTGGGAATATTTTCACTTAAATTAACTCCGAAATCATATAGGTGTGGTTTCTTTATTTTTAACTTATTAGCTTTAATATTCAAATAATTTTGGATTAAAAATAAATGATTATTCACACTAAGTATTAAATTATCAACTATTTTTGAATCTATTTTTTCTTCAAATAATACCTTTTCTAAAACAGAATTATATTTTTCTAATTTTATATTTTTTATTCTTAAATTATAAATATTATCTAGTATAGTAAAATATTCCTTTGCTTTTTCTTTATAAGCACTATCTACATTAAAAAATGTTTGTTTTCTAATATCTCTATTTTTAGAATTTAAATATTTGCCATAATTACTAATACTTAAATCTATTTTTTCATTATCAACTACAATATTATTAAATTGCATATTATGTAGCAATTTATTATAATCGGTTAGATATTTATTAATTAAATTATTGTTATTTATTAGTTCATCACTTTTTATAATATGTTCTTGTTTTCTAAATAAGTTATCAATATACAATTTATATTTTTCTAATTTCTTATTTTCTTGATACATTTCATTTATTTTATCATTATCATTACCAAAATCTAAAATAATATTATCCACAAATTGTAACTTATAATTAGTTTCGTTATTAAAATTTTCAACTTTTTCTTTTAATTTAATAGTATCTTCATTATTCACATCTTTATAATATTTAAATGAACCATAAATTAAAATATTATTTGTTACCTCTTTTATTTGCCATGCTTTTTCTAATAAGTTAAATAAACTAAAAGAATCATTTACTTTAATTTTATTTAATTTATCAACTTGTTTTGTTATTTTTTTAATTTCATGATAACAATCTTTTTCACTTTTAAACAAATCATCTAAATTCCATATTAAATTTGCCATAATATTCTCCATTTCATAAAATAAAAATCCCGTACTTACGGGAGTTATAAACCTTATGGTGGAGTAGAGGAGAGTCGAACTCCTGTCCAATATGCTCTATTATACAATATCTACAAGTTTAGGTAGATTTGATATGTCCTAATTAAATGGCTCTACACCTACCTCATAATTAGTGAGTTTAGTAAATTTCGATATATTATCCTAAACAAATAATATATTATATCTTATATCTATGAACCCCTAGCTAAACCTATAAGAGAAATTTAGTAGAAGTGCTCCCTTACCTACTAATTAGGCAAAAGCAGGAGCGAAACTGTAATTAGTTTCGTCATTTAATTTTAGGTTTGCACTTAAGGTATGCCGACCACTTGCAATCATATCTAGTTACATATGTCGAAACCATGAACTACCCCATACAACATAATTATAACAAAAAAATCTCAATTTGTCTACTGTTTTCAACAAATGTTCGCGCTTGATTCAGCATTTAATGAATAATCCGCAAAGTCATGTTTTAAATATAGAGGATATGCAGCAGCTCCAATCATTGCAGCATTATCTGTACAATAAATAAATTCCGGAATAGAAAGTTTAGCATTATTTTCTTCAGCTATTCTTTTTATTTCTCCCCTTAAATATTTGTTAGCAGATACTCCTCCTGCTACTATTATATGCTTGATACCCGTATTTTTAAGGGCTAAATCTACTTTCCTAGCAAGTTCATCTACGGCTGTAGCCTGAAAACTACATGCCAAGTCTGCTTGTCTTATTTCATTACCTCTTTGGGTTTCATTATGAACTAAATTAATTATATAGCTTTTTAAACCACTATAACTAAAGTTATAAGTATGATCCATTACAGGTTTTGGTAAATCATAGGTAGGTTTTCCTTGCAAAGCTAATTTTTCAATTCCAGGTCCTCCAGGGTAAGGAATATTTAAGATTCTTGCTACTTTATCATAAGCTTCCCCAATTGCATCATCTAGAGTTGAACCTAAAAGCTCAAAATCATAATCATCTTTCATAATCACAAGTTCAGTATGTCCACCACTTACAACTAGGGCAAGTAAAGGAAATTCTAATTTATTATTTATGGCATTAGCATAAATATGGCCAATTAAATGATTTACTTTAATTAAAGGCTTATTATAAATGAATGATAATACTTTAGCAAATTCAATACCCACAAGTAAAGAACCAAGTAAACCTGGTTTATAAGTTACAGCAATAGCATCAACATCAGCTACACTCATATGAGCTTTATTTAAGCAATCTTCTAAAACCATTGTAATATTTTCGGTATGCATTCTTGATGCAATTTCTGGTACTACACCCCCAAATTTAGCATGTGTATCCATTTGGGTTAAAATAGTTATTGCTACAACCTCACTACCATTTTTAACAATAGCAATACTTGTTTCATCACAACTGGTTTCTACCCCTAATATATAAACATCTTTCATTTAACCGCCCCATTTCATTAAATAAGCATCAGCATTATTATAATACTTTCTTCTCACATTTACTACCTTAAAATCTAATTTTTTATACATATTATACGCTGCTATATTATCAGTAGATACTTCTAAAGTAATTGTTTTATTTTCTGCTAGTTTTATTAAATATTTAATTAAATTTGTTCCAATATTCTTACATCTATCACTTTCACTTACATAAATACTTAATAAATCTATATTATCACCAAAATCAAGGGCATATAAATAGCCATTTACTCCATAGGCACTAACACTAACCAAAACTATTGCTAAAGCACTATCTATTTCTGTTTCAATATGAAATGTTTTAGCAAAATTACTATGTAACTTACTACCTAAATTATTTATGGCTGAAATATCATCTTTAGTTGCTCTTCTTATCAAGTTCCACACCTATTTTTTTAATATATATTGGTTTTACTTGGTGAGCATTTTCAGGTTCTCTGGTCTTTAAAAACTCATATATTTTTTCAGCATCAACATTATAATCTAAAGAGTATGTATTATCTTTATTTAGTTTAGCAAATTCTTCATCGGAAACATAACTATAATCACCAATTAGAGTTTTATTATTATCAAATATTCCAACATAGTAACCATTGTTATCACTAAATGCTACATGATTTCTTTTATTACTTATGGCCATAACTTCTAAAGCTGTAATAGTCTTTATCGGAATATTTAGAGTATAAGCTAAAGTTTTAGCAATTGTTACTCCCAGACGAACTCCCGTAAATGATCCTGGTCCATTAACAACTATTATTTCATCAAAATTTATGCCATCAATTACTTTAACAATGCTTGGAAATATGTATTCACTATTATTTTTTTTATTTTTAACCTCTTCTTTTTTAACAACTAATCCGTCATGTAATAAAACAATTATTATATCCCATAAATGTGTATCAATAAATAATGTATTCATTATAATACCGCACTACAAAGTTCTTCGTATTCTTCACCATATGGGGTAAATACTAAAACTCTGGTATCCTCATCAATTACTTTAAATTTAATTTCTAATCTTTTCTTAGGTAGTTGTTTTTCAATGAGGTCCGCCCACTCAATGATAGTAACTCCCCCTTTATTAAAGTAATCTTTAAATCCGATTCCTTCAACACTATCTTCTAGTCGATATACATCCATGTGATAAAGAGGTAATTCTCCACTATCATATTCTTTTATAATTGTAAATGTTGGACTAGTTATTGTATCTTTTATTCCTAGGGAAGCCGCAAAGCCTTTAGTAAATACTGTCTTTCCACTTCCAAGTTCACCAATAAGGCATATTACCATATTAGGAAATTTTTCACTTTCAATATTTTGGGCAATTGTTAAAGTATCTTCAACTGACCTTGATGTAAATTTATAATCCATTTTTAATCACCTGTAATCATTATAAAATAAAAAAAAATCATAAACAAGATATATATACTAATTTGACACATATTTTATCTAAAATTTTGGCAAAAAAAAATAGGCGACTTCCTATCTTAGCATTACACTATTGTCGGCGTATTAGGTCTTAACTTCTCTGTTCGGGATGGGAAGAGGTGTATC
>CALVKM010000025.1 GCA_944332705.1 uncultured Bacilli bacterium | reverse complement strand
TCTGCTAAAATAAAAATGTAGGTTTTCCTACAAAATTATTTTAGCAAAAACCTACATTTTTATATTGACATTACCAAATATCACAAAAATACTATTTTAAATAATAAAAACATTAAATTATTAACAACAAAGGCAACTATATTTTAAAATAAAAGAAACTATAAAAACGGAGTAATTTTTACTCCGTTTTTACTCCAAAATATATAAAAAATATAGAAAATATAGAAAATATAGAAAATATGGGAAATTTAGACAATAAAAAACCCCGAAAATACGGGTTTTATTGCTTATAATGGTGGCTCGTTTGGGATTCGAACCCAAGACCCTTTGATTAAAAGTCAAATGCTCTACCTACTGAGCTAACGAACCAATACATAAAAAAATAAATGGCTGCCTCGGCTGGGTTCGAACCAGCGGAATGTCAGAGTCAAAGTCTGATGCCTTACCACTTGGCTACGAGGCAATAAAAATGGTGGGGAGATGTGGATTTGAACCACAGAACCCGAAGGAACAGATTTACAGTCTGCCGCGTTTGACCACTTCGCTATCTCCCCAAATGGTGCCGACAGAGAGAGTCGAACTCCCAACCTACTGATTCATACTACTATAGTTTTCACTACCACTTAATGTGTTTGTAGTCTGGACTTTCTCTTAACCATATTCATAAGAACTTAGGTTCATCGTATAAAGTCTCTACACTCGGTATCAACCTAGCTCGGGATTGACATATAAACTATTGTTTACTTAGTTTTCCCCGAATTAGCGATGTCCACCTTAATTGTTTCCAACTAAGGGTGCAAGATAGTTCAAGTGACTAATCGTCTCTATCCCACAAGTCAGTTGCGCTGCCAGTTACGCTATGTCGGCGTATAAAATAAAATGGTGGGCGCTATAGGACTCGAACCTATGACCCCCTGCTTGTAAGGCAGGTGCTCTAACCAACTGAGCTAAGCGCCCATTAACTCCTGATGACATTTCAAATTATATCAAATCATTAAGAGTTTTGCAATGGTTTTTTGAACTTTTTTTAATAAATTAGGTTATTTTTTATAGCATATGGTAAAAAATGGTCTTTAATTGATGCTGATATGTTTAAATCATTCCCTAATTTATACCAATGGTAATGTAAAATCTCTGCATTAGTAGTAAGTTCTACATCAATTTTTTTATGACATATAAATATAGTCATCTCTATCATTTTATTCGGATCACTCGCAGCATGTTCCGAAAAAGTAAAAAGTTGTTCCAAGTCACTCTCCGTTATTGTAAAATTATTATGAATCTCTTCGCTTACTTCTCTTATTGCAGCTTCAACTAGAGTTTCTCCAACTTCTACTCCTCCACCAACTAAAGTCCAAGAATTTGTTTTACTACTTTTATGGGACTGAACAATTAATAACTTACCATTTTCTATAAAAGCTACCCCTACTACTTTTTGCATCATAAATAACTATCCCTCTTTTCATAATCATCATTTATATATATTTTACTTAAATTTCTATTTAAAACACTCATTAAATAATATCTATTAGTTTTTAAAATAGTTAAAAAGTCATATATTTCTCGCTCTTCATTAACAATATATACTTTATCATGAATAGATACATCACTAGCACTAACTATTATATGATCAATATCATCAGCAATAATATCTCTTTTGTAATTATTAATGCCCACAAACTTAATTGCTTTAGTAATACCATCTTTATGACCAATGGGAATTACTGCAATATCCATATCTTCTTTAGCAATATAATTTCTGCCAATTAAATCACCTTTAGAAATGTGACCCGTTTGCATAACCTCACTAGTTATAGAAAATATAAGTTTTAAATCAATATTAGGAAATTCTAAATCACCATATTTTTTCTCAATGCTTTTAATTTTTAAGTTGGTAAGCAAGCCCTCATTAACATTTTCTTCAATACCAATTAAAGATAAATCGAATCTTATACCACTTACATAATCTAGTTTTTTATGATACATTAATGGTTCATTTAAATGAATAATTAAATTTCTATCTAAGTACTCACTAATAAGACTATAAAATTGATTAACTTGATGATAGTAAAATTCATCTTCAATACCTATACTAGTTAAATCAGAATACATTCCTTCAAGTATTAAATGTTTATTATTATCAATTATATTAATTGCTTCATCTAGTTCACTCTTACTACTAATACCCATTTTATTAGATGAATTATCAATTAAAATATGTAAGACTAAATCATCTTTTAATTTTAATTCATTAATCTTTTTTAGATAATCTAGACTAGGTACGGTTAGAGCAATATTATTATTTATAGCATCATAAACATTATCTATATCAACATAATAATTAACCAAAATTTTAATATCGGGATTAATTCTTCTAACTAAAATAGCATCTTGTATAGGGCCCACCAAACAATAATTAACCCCTGCACTAGCTAGGGTATTAACTATTTTTAATCCCATACCATAAGCATTATCTTTAAGATTTGCAAAAATATATTCATAATCACTATAACTTTTAGCAAGAATACTTGCATTATCATATAATTTTTTTAAATCTATTTCTAATATTGTATTAAACTTCATAATATACCTCTTTAAATATTATAGCATCTTTTAAAATTTATTCAATAAATTAATTGCTACACATTTCTTATTTACATATAACTCTTATGTTGAATTTTGTATTGTTTTGTCGATTAATGTCGAATCGCTTGCAAATAGAAAAATAACCATTATAATAGATAACTGTTACCCAAAGTGGGAGTGCCTGTTTGGCTGAGTATTCGACTGGCATCAGGGGTTTTTGTGCCTTTGAGAGTGATGGAGAAAGGACAAACCATGAGTAATAATTTATTTTATCAACTTGTGATAATCTTGTTACTAGACATTTTGCGTCAGAGCATAGAAAAAAGGCACCGAAAATAGTGCCCGCTAGTTTTTAGCAGGTGCTATCCACATTGGGTAGCACTTACATATATAATATACCAAATTTTATATTTTATTACAATATAGAATTGAAAATTTTTTATATAAATTGAAAGTACTAGAGGAATTATGAAATTAGATGAATATCAATTAGAAGCTGTAAAAACACTTAATAATACTTTACTAATCGCTGGGGCAGGAGCTGGTAAAACATTCACTATTGTCAAAAAAATAGAATACTTAATAGATAATAATATATGCAAAGATGATGAAATATTAGTTATATCATTTACTAATAAAAGTGTTGATGATTTAAAAAAGAAAATAGATAAAAATATAGATATTTATACTTTTCATAAACTAGCTATGCATATATTAGATGATTATAATGTTACTTATAATTTAGTAAGTGATACTTATTTAACATATATAGCTAATGAGTTTTTTTATACATTAAATGATGAAGTGATGCAAATAGAAATACTTAAATATTTTAAAGAGTGTAACTATAATAAATTTTTAGAAAGTTTCAAATATAAGGAATTTATTAAAGTTATTACAAATATTATAAAAATATATAAAACTAATGATTTAAGTAAAAAAGATATAATCAAAAATTATCATAAAGATAAGTTTTTAAGTAAATATATTTATATTATTAAAAATGTTTATGAGAGTGAGCTTAAGAGTAATAATTCTTATGATTTTGATGATTTAATAATTAATGCTACAAATATTTTAGATAAATTTTATAAATATAAATTTATTATTGTTGATGAGTTTCAAGATACTTCAATCATTAGATTTAATTTAGTTAATAAATTAAGAGAAATTAATAAAGCTACCATCTTTGTTGTTGGTGATGATTATCAATCAATATATCATTTTTCTGGGTGTGATATAAATTTATTTTTAGATTTTCCTAAACTTATTCCTAATTCTAGGGTACTATATCTTAAAAATACTTATCGTAATAGTCAAGAACTTATTAATATTGCAGCCTCTTTTATTATGAAAAATAAAAGGCAATTAAAAAAAGATTTAATAAGTAATAAACATATAGATAAACCTATTGAGTTTATTTATTATCTAAATCCTAAAAAAACTTTTAAAAAGCTTTATAAAAAAGTAAAAAGTATTAATGAAGATGTCCTTGTTTTAGGAAGAAATAATTTTGATATTAAGTCTTTTAGTGATGATGAGGTAAATTATTTAACTGTGCATTCATCTAAAGGATTAGAAGCCGAAAATGTGATACTAATTAATATGGTTGATAATGTATATGGTTTTCCTAATAAGATAGTTAATAATAAACTTTTAGAAGGAATGCATCCTAGTGATAACACTTATGCTTATGCTGAAGAGCGAAGGCTATTTTATGTTGCTTTAACTAGAACTAAAAATAAAGTTTATATAATGGTTCCAATATTTAATAAATCTGTCTTTATTAAAGAATTAAAAAAGATGATTAAAAACTAACCATCTATTTCTTCAAAACGATATTTTTGTAAAACATCAGGATATTTAGTTTTATCAACTAAACTTATAAATTCATTATAATCTCTTATCCAAGTCTCATTATTATCAACATTTTGATAAACTACTTTAAGGGATTCATCTTCACTATCTTTAGCTATTGTTATAACTTTATAGATATGACCTTTAAAATGTTTATAAAGACTATTTACTTTTACTTGTCTTGGCATCTTTTTTTTTGCGTCTTTCAGGTTTTGGTAAACATTCCTTGCGTGATAAATTAAGTCTTCCACGATTATCATAACCTAAAGATTTAACCATTATTTCATCACCAACAGATACAACATCACTTGGTTTTTCTACGCGTTTATAATCAAGTTGTGATACATGAACCAATCCTTCACATCCTGGCCACAGTTCAACAAATACACCGAAATCTTCGACCTTTGTGACTTTACCAGTATAAATTTTATCATCTTCAACTACTCTAACAACATCTTCAATCATCTTACGAGTTTTAGCAATAATATCTTTATCAGTATGATATATAATTACTCTACCGTCATCTTCAAGGTCTACTTTAACCGCATCTTTATCATTGACACTACTCACTCCCGATGCTTCAAGAATAATTTTAGTAATCATATCACCACCACGACCGATGACATCTTTAATTTTATCAGGATCAATTTCAAATGTTTCAATCTTTGGTGCATACTTACTAACTTCTTTACGTGGTTCAGCAATTGCTTCATGCATTACATCAAGAATTTCTAAACGAGCTTTTTTGGCTTGAGCTAGTGCTTCTCCTAAAATTTCTTTGGTTACACCTTTAATTTTGATATCCATTTGAAGAGCAGTAATACCATCCCTAGTTCCAGCAACTTTAAAGTCCATATCTCCCATATGATCTTCAAGACCTTGAATATCTGTAAGAATTGTATATTTAGAGCCATCCGGACTAGTAATAAGCCCCATAGCAATACCCGCAACAGGAGCTTTTATTGGAACACCTGCAGCCATTAAACTTAAGCAACCAGAACAAATTGTTGCTTGGCTTGATGAACCATTACTTTCTAGCACTTCTGATACTACTCTTATGGTATATGGGAATTCTTCTTCACTTGGAATAACTTGGGCAAGAGCTCTTTCACCTAGGGCTCCATGACCTATTTCTCTTCTACCAGGAGAACCATATCTTCCTACTTCCCCAACAGAGAATTGTGGGAAATTGTAATGAAGCATAAATCTCTTTGAATCTTCAATACCTAAACCATCAAGGATTTGGTGTTCGCCGATTGCTCCTAAAGTGGTTGTTGCTAGTACTTGGGTTTCACCACGAGAAAATAAAGCAGAACCATGAGTACGAGCAAGTAGGTCAACTTCAGCATGAAGTGGTCTTATTTCATCCATTTTCCTTCCATCTGGACGAATATGTTCATCAGTTATTAATCTTCTTACTTCGCCAGCTTCGATATTTACTAAAACTTTACTTACTTGAGCTATTTTTTTATCTAGTTCTTCGTCTTCGGCATAAACTTCTTTGAAATGTTCTATCGTATTTTCTTTTACTTCATCGATTTTTGCATATTTTTCCAGCTTATCTTTTATTTGAATAGCAGCCAGCATATCTTTAGTTGCATATTCTTTTACTGCGCTTTCTAATTCCGGATCAATTTCTGCTTTTTCTAGCTCAATTTTTGGTACTCCAATTTCATCAATAATTTTTTGTTCAAATTCACATAATACTTTAATATTTTCATGAGCAAACATTAGAGCATCAAGCATAACTTCTTCACTTAATTCTTTGGCTCCTGCTTCAACCATGCATATGGCATCTTTTGTACCAGCAACAGTTAAGTTTAAATCACTTACTTCAGCTTGTTCGGCAGTTGGATTGATTACAAATTCGCCGTTAACTCGTCCAACAATTACTCCAGCAACTGGACCATCAAAGGGAATGTTGCTTATTCCAAGACATAGTGATGAACCGAAAAGGGCTGTAATTTCTGGTGAATTATCTTGATCAACTGATAAAACAGTATTGATAACTTGAATTTCATTTCTTAAATTTTCATCAAACATTGGTCTGATTGGGCGATCAATTAATCTTGCTGCAAGAGTTGCTGCATCACTAGGACGACCTTCTCTTTTAATAAATCCTCCAGGAATTTTACCTACTGAATATAATCTTTCTTGATATAATACAGTAAGTGGGAAAAAGTCTTGACTTACCATATTTTTTCCCATAACACAAACAGATAAAACTGCTGTATCACCATAACGAACTAATACTGATCCATTAGTTTGTTTAGCAAGTTCTCCAGTTTCAACAACTAATTTTCTACCTTTAAAATCTAATTCATATACTTTCTTCATATTACCTCTTTCCTAAAATAAAAAGACACTAAAAACAAGTGCCTTTTAATTATTTTCTTAAATTTAGTTTTTTAATTACTTCACGATAACTTACAACATCTCTTGTTTTTAAGTAGTCAAGTAATTTCTTACGACGACCAACTTTCATAAGTAGACCTCTTTTAGAATGATAATCATGCTTATGTTCTTGTAAATGTTTTGTTAAGTTATTAATTTCATGAGTTAGTATTGCAATTTGAACTTCTGCACTACCAACATCTTCTTTAGATTTAGCAAATTCTTTTATAATTTTTGCCTTTTCTTCTTTACTTAAAGCCATAATATCCTCCTTACTTTATAATCGGTTTAAACTGAGCTAGTGTTTGGAGCAAACAACTAACTAAGTAAAACTTCTATATCTATTATATTTTAAAACTCAACACTTTTCAAGTAATTATTTTAAAGATTCTAATAATTCATCTTTTTTCATTGTTGAATAACCTTTAATGCCTTTATCTTTAGCTAAAGCTTTTAATTCCGCTAAAGTTTTTTTAGATAAATCTTCAGTTTCTTTAACTACTTCTTTCTTTTCTTCCTTTTTAACTTCTTTTACTTCAACTTTCGCTTCTACCTTTTTAGGAGCTACAACTTCGCCATTTAAAGCTTTTTTAGCTGTTTCAACTAAAGCCGCAAAACTTTTAGCATCATCAATAGCCATTTCTGATAACATTTTTCTGTTGATTTCGATACCTACTTTAGTTAAACCATTGATAAATTTAGAATAACTTATATCGTTTTCACGACATGCAGCATTAATTCTTGTAATCCATAATTTTCTAAAGTTTCTCTTATTTTGTTTTCTATCACGATATGCATAAGCACCACTGTGGAATAATTGTTCTTGAGCAGTCTTATATAATCTATGTTTACTTCCAAAATAACCTTTTGCTTCTTTTAATACTTTTCTTCTTCTATTTTTGGAAACATTTCCACCTTTAACTCTTGCCACTTGCTATTCACCTCAATTCTAGATAACAGATTTTAATCTGTTTCTATCTCCTTTACTTAAAGTACCCTTATTTCTTCTTTGTCTAACTTCCTTAGCTGAATCTTTTCCAGTTTTATGGTTACTTCCACTCTTCATATAGGTAAGTTCACCATTTTTTTTCTTCATAAATACTTTTGCACTTGATTTATGAGTTTTTTGTTTGCATTTTGCCATAATTATTTCTTCCCTTCTTTATTTTTTGGTGCTAAAATCATAGACATTTGCCTACCATCAAGTTTTGGTTCAAGTTCAATTGTTGAAACATCACTTAGGCTATCTGCGAATCTAAGTAAAACATCCACACCTTGTTCAGGTCTAGCCATCTGACGACCTTTGAATCTAATAAATGCTCTTATTTTGTGACCTTTTTCTAAGTATTCTTTAGCATTTCTTCTTCTAGTTTCAAAGTCATTAACATCAATAGTAACCGACAAACGATATTCCTTCATATCTTTGTTAGCTTCTCTTTGTTTCTTTTGAGTTTCTTTTAGTTTCTTTTGCTTTTCATAACGGTATTTATTATAATCCATTATTTTAGCTACTGCTGGAGTTGAATTTGCACTCATAAGTACTAAATCTAATCCCGCATAGTTAGCTAAAGTTAGAGCATCTTCTAACCGTTTTACTCCCATTTTTTCGCCATTTGGACCAATAACCATCAATTCTGGAACCTTGATGTTTTCATTAATTTGCATTTCACTATTATTTGCTATGTTAAGCACCTCCATACATTAAAAAATGGATACTTTTGTATCCACTAAAAAACCATTTGAAAAATATTTCGGCTTTTTACCCATTACCTTTGGTAATCAGGTGGATACAAATCGCTTTCCTTTTTTAATAACAACATTAGTTTACACTAATATTTTATGTTTGTCAATCATTATTTTGCTAATATTAGTTAATTTTTTATTATTTCAGTCTTTTTCTAACTAAACTCTTGGCTTTTTTAGTATTATGCCCATTTCTAATTTTTAATATTTGTTCTTTTAATACCGCTTTAGTGTAATAGACGGCTTCATCAAAATCTAGTTCTTTATCAACAAAATCATATTTTATTTGCATTTTCTCCCATATTTCTTCATGTCTTTTAATAAATTTTTTATCTAAAAATTCTGCATCTAAATTTCCTAAATTTTCACCATATATTAAACACATCATTTGAAAATACAAATTAAATTTATCAGCATCATAATCTGTTCCATGTAATTTATAAATATCATAAAAATCTTTTACTCTAGTATTTAATATATCTTCTCTTCTATTATGAGCAATAATATATAATTTTTCGGCAATATGTTCTTCAAAAGAAGGAGTATTTATATAAAATTCTTTATCTCCTTGAAATAATGGTTCGACTTTTTTGAATTGTGGCTCGAAAATTGCAATATTATTAGGTTTAAAATCAATAGGTATTGCAATAATCATTTCTTTATCATCAGGATATTTAACTTTAGCATTAATAACCATCTTATAAATGCCATTTATAGTTTTTCTTGGAATATGACTCATATCAAAAGTTACTACATCATCTAAAGAATTATAAATTGCCGTATAAAAAACTTCTAAAGGGATATTATTTAAATATGTTGAAGATAAATCAATATCGAGTACTGGTCTGCTCAAACTATTTAAATGAACATATTGACTAAAACTTCCCTTTACTAACAAAGTACCATAATTAACTTCAGACATTCTTTCTAAAAGCATTCGCGCATAGTAAGTTGTATAAGCAGCAGTTGGAGAAATCCCTAGCCTTTTTGCTTCACTATTTATAAATGCCTTGTGTTGATTTAAATTCTTAAATTCCATAAATCCTCCATTAATGGCAAATATATTATCACAAAATTTTAAAAATGGCAAATTTTCCTATTCAATAACTAAATTATAAGTTATAATATTGTTAAGAAAGTGGTGTTTAAATGAATTATAATATTCGAAAGTTTGTTATTTGTTTTGTGATAATAGTTGTTATTGTTAATATAGCTATAGCTTATTTTAGTAGTTATAATCATGAAGAAAGTACTGGATTTAATGATTATGCGAGAATTACTGATGTTGCATATCAAGCAATTATTTTAGATGAAGAGACAAATGGTGGTAATGCTCATATTACGGAAAGGTTAACTTTTGATGTTCATGCTGCGAGAAAAGATAATTTATTTTGGGAATTATGGCGAGCACTTCCAGAACAAACAATCGATGGACTTAGAGTTGATTATGAAGTATTATCAGTTAAACAAATTAATCCTGATGGAACAGAAATAGTTTATGAAGAAAGTCCTAAACTTTATTGGTATGACTCGGATTATACTGATGAGCCTTATGGCCCTTATAAGTGGTATCATAGCATGGGACCATATAGTGAATATTTAAGAAGATATGAATGTGTATTATTTTATGTTGATGGACTGTACCGCGAGGAAGTAACTTATGAAATAGAATATATTATGCATAATGCGGCATTTAAATATAGTGATGTATCAGAACTTTATTTATCAATGTATTCAGAAGAAACTATTAAATATTTAGATTCATTTAAAGGAGAAATATTAATTAAAAATAGTGATATGCCATCTAGGGGCAATTACATTGCTCATACTTATGGCACAAATAATGGAACATTTGCTATAGAAGAATCAAGTACTAAAAATCCGGGATATTATACCTTTAGTTTTGATTTAGATAAAGATGATTTAAAATTTAGAAGTTATAATCAATATTTAGAATTTACTCTACTTTCATTTAATGAAGATTATCATAAATTTACTGATTATGCTCCAGATAATGATTATTCTTGGGATGTCTATTTAGAAGAAGCTAAAGAAAATATGACTGAATATGATAGTACTTATACCAAAATTAATCAGGAAAAACCTTTATATATTACAGGGGCTATAGTTATTTCCCTATTCTTATTTATCTATATTGTCTATCGGGATAAAAATATTCGTACTAAATATTTAGCTAAAAAACCTAATCAAGAAATTCTTTACTACCGAGATATTCCATCTAAACTAGATCCTTATTTTGCAGCTACTCTAGTTTTTGCTAAATCTAGGAAAAAAGTAAATATGGATGATATTTATTCAGCTTTATTACTAAATTTAGTTCGTAAATGTTATATAGAACTTAAAACAATTGATGGAACAAATAATTATAATAAACAATCTAATGTTTTAATAAATATATTATATACTCCAAGTAAGGAAGCTAAAACTATTTATAACACTTCCCTAAATGATGCCTTAAAAAAGAATGCTATTAATAATAATTCAAATGTAAATAAAAATACCCTTATTAATATATCGAAGATAAATAAAAATGGTAAAATGTTAGAAGATTTAACCCCAAATGAAGAAGCATATTTTAATTTTATTAATAATTTTGCTGTGGGTGGTAGTATTTCTTTAAATGATTTTCAATCTAGTATTTCTAGAAATATTAATACAACTGAAGCCTTTGTAACAAGAGTTGATAATTCTATTAAAACCATTGGAATGAATAAAAATTATTTTAAAGAAGCAAATTATGATAAATATCAAAAATCTACTAATAATTTAGCTAAAACTTATATTATTTTAGCTGCTTCTATTATGATTTTAGGAAATTTTGCAATTTATCATAATCCTATTGGTTTAAATAATACTGCCCTACTTATTTTAAGTATTTCTTTACTTATTTGTGCATTTTTATTAAATAAATTTGCTAAAAATTATGCACTACTTACAGAATTTGGTGAAGAAGAATATATTAAATGGTATGCTTTATATAATTTTTTGAATAGTGCTACTTTAATGAATGAAAAACAAGTTGTTGAGTTACCTTTATGGGAAGAATATTTAGTTTATGCAACAGCCTTTGGTATATCTGATAAAGTTATTAAAGCCTTAAAAATAAATTGTCCAGATTTAACAAATAGTGTTATGTTGAGTAATAATTATTATTTATCCCATAGCTTTATTACTTATAATAGAGCGATTAGACATACGACATATCGGGCATATAGATCGAGTGTTCATTCTAGAAGTTATGGTTCATTTGGTGGTGGATCAAGCTTTTATGGAGGTGGCGGCCGCGGTGGTGGTGGCGGCGGTGGAGGCCACTAAAAAAGGGACTGTTAGGAGTTTAATTTCTTGACAGCCCTTTTGTTTTCTACCAAAAATCTTCATCATCAATATTATGTTTTTTTGGTACTTTTTTTAATTTAGCTTTTTTAGGTAATTCAAAACCATTAGTGAATAAAATATTTATACCATTTTTCCTGTACTTATTTAATATTTCATTTAAATCGGGATTTATTTTATTGCTCTTTACTATTATATTTTTAATACCATTATTTTTAAAATAATTTGATGTTGGTAAATCTTGGGAATATATATCATAAGAATTATCAAATAAGGATTTATCTTTGCGATAGCTATTTAATCTATTACTATCTAGTAAAAATACTGGTGGAGCATCATAGTCCGCAACTTTATCTTTTAAAATTGTTGCTCCCCATATTAATAATGCCGCAATACTTGAGTTATTAACTAAAGACCTGGATTTAGGTAAAGGATAAGGAGAATTAAAAAGTGGTACTAAAGTGTAGCCGAAATTTATTAGAGCAATACCTTCTTTAATTGCCTTATCCCCATCTTCATCAATAATTATTGCAGTATCTTTACTTAATTTATCAACATAATAAATATGAGGTATTTCATAATCTACTATATCTTTTAATATTTGGTTATCTAAATCGACAAATAATGTTGGTTTAATCCATTTACACCATTTATTATTTTCTTTATACCAACATTTATATACATCTTTTCCTAACATAATTACTCCTCAATTAAAACGGGAATATCTATAGCTGTTGAATCTATTCGTACTTTTCTAGAAATCCTCGCATAAAATCCGGCGGGTTTGCCATCCACCGCAAAAGAGCCAAGACATAAATGATAATTATTGTTATCTGGTCCTTTTAAAGGCAGACTTGTAAATTTGGCTTGAGCAACATAGTTGCGCGGATGTTTATGTACATCTTTTAAAATTCTCTTATATTCATAGTCGCTGCAACCTTCTTTTAAACTTATTTTCTCACCAACTCGCCCCCAAGCTGGTTTATAAATAAAATAACTATCATCTTTAACATTTTTAACACTGGTTGTTTTGGGAAGTAATTTTCTCCAGGTAGGCAAATTTATTCCCAACTTTTCTAAATCATCCCAAATAAAGGGAAATTTTTTAGTCTGCGCATATATGGCAATCGGATGATTGGAACTAGGTGTTAAAGTATTAAAATAACCTTCCCAACCTTTAATTTTCATATCTTTAAGCCATTCTATTGGGGTAAAACGAACTATACCATCTAGTTTAGTTTTGTAGCCATATATAATGCTATAAGCATAACCATCTCTAAATAGAATATGATCACTTGCTCCATAAAGAGAAGTAAAACCAAGACTTGACATTTTATCGCCGATTGCTTGCATCACTTGGCGATCATCATAGAAAGATGTACAATGAACAAACATAATAATGCCTTTTTTTATTTTTTTTGCTAAAGCCTTACTATAAATATCTAGAAAATCAATACTTTGATATTTTCCTAAATATTTAATAGCTAATTTGGGTAATAATGAACTTTCTGCAAAACCACCAGGAACATCACTATTTACTTCACTTATCATCCACCCATTGGTAGTCATATGAAAATCATATCTATTAAGCCTTACATTATTATTACTATCATAATTATTCATAAGTTTTAAATTCTTACGAATTTTTTTAGGCATATCTAACGCTTTAATCAAAGAAGGATTTTTATTGATAGCTTCTTCAGCCATTCTTGTTTCTTTATCTAAAAGTTCAGTCATTTTAAATAGTTCTTCTTTTTCTTTTTTAGTAATAACTAAAGCATATTTTGATAAAGTTATATTATCAGAAAATTGTGGATCCCATTTATAGCAATCAAATATAGCATCAGTGCGATAATCTTCATAATGGGGAATTGTAATTAATTTCATAAACTTTTTCCTTTATGATTAACTTGCAGATATTCATTTAATTTACCTATTACTTCTTTTAGGGAATTATCATAATAACAATTAATTACAAAATCTTCAATTTCTATTTTTTCATTATTGATAGTCTTTTTATAATCAAATGGTGTTATAGCATAATTATTATCTATACTACCAATAGTTATTAAAGAATTATCATATTCTAAAATAGTTTTAGCAATATTACTAAATTCTAGATTACTAAATGTCTTATTATAGGCTCTTTTTTCTAGCCATTCATCTAATACTTCTTTTTTAGCTATAACTTTAAAAGGACTAATAGTACCATTAATATTAACAAAATATTCTCTTAATTCATAATCTAACCCAAGTAAATTAAGTAATAAATTAATTATTTCATTAATGTTTATATCTTGATTATAAGTTTTCTCTTTTGTATTTATTTCATCTACTAATAAATATAATTTTATTTTGATTGTTCTTATAATTTCTTGTATTTTCATCAATAATTCTGGGGTTTTATTTTCTTGATATTTTTGTTCTAAAATTCTTAATTCTTGATAATATTTAACTAATTCTTCCATAAATTCCTTTCTAAAAAGGAAAAGTATTTACTTTTCCTATATATTATGTTCTTTATTTTTGATACATTCAGAAACTAACCTGATAAATTCATCAGTTGAAACTGTAATTGTTTCCTCGCTACCAAATTTACGATAACTAATAGTATTATTTTCTATTTCTTTATCTCCAAGAATTATAGTTAAAGGTATTTTTTTAGTTTGACTTTCCCGCATTTTATAACCAAGTTTTTCATCACGATCATCAACTTTAACCCTAATATGAGCACTATCTAATTTAACTTGTAACTCTTTAGCATAATCTAGGTGATGTTCATTATTTACGGGAATAATATTTATCTCTACTGGAGCAAGCCAAAGGGGAAAGGCTCCAGCATAGTGTTCAATTAAAATACCAATAAATCTTTCAATTGAGCCATAGATAACTCTATGAAGCATGACTGGTCTTTTTTTAGAACCATCACTATCGATATAAGTTAAATCGAATCTTTCTGGCAAGTTCATATCCAGTTGAATTGTTCCACATTGCCAAACACGACCTAAAGAATCTTTAATATGGAAATCTAATTTTGGTCCATAGAAGGCTCCATCCCCGGGATTAATTTTACAAGTGTGTCCAGATTTTTCACAAGCATCTTGTAAAGCTTTTTCTGATCTATCCCAAATAGCTATATCTCCGATATATTTTTCTTCTGGTCTAGTTGATAGTTCAATTTCATAAGTTAAACCAAATGTCTTATAAATACGGTCAATAAAGCTAATAAGTCTAATTACTTCTTCTTCGATTTGGTCTTCTCGCATGAATAAATGGGCATCATCTTGCGTAAATGTTCGAACTCTAAATAAGCCATTTAGGGCTCCACTTGCTTCGTGTCTATGTACTTGACCAAGTTCACCAATACGCAAAGGTAAATCTTTATAAGAATGTAAGGAATTTTTATAAACAAGCATTCCACCAGGACAATTCATAGGTTTGATAGCAAATACTTTTTCATCAATTTCACTAGTATACATGTTTTCGCGATAATTATACCAATGTCCTGATAATTCCCACAAATCTTTATTAAGCATTATTGGAGTTTTGATAAATTCATATCCTTCTTTAGTATGTTCTTCATACCAATAATTTTCTAGTTCATTACGAATAATCATGCCATTAGGTAAGAAAAATGGAAAACCTGGGCCATATTCACTCATCATGAATATATCTAGTTCTTTACCTAACTTTTTATGATCACGGTTTTTAGCTTCTTCTAAAAATTTTAAATGTTCTTCTAATTGTTCTGGAGTTTCAAAACATATGCCATATATTCTTTGAAGCATTTTATTATTGCTATCATTTTTAAAGTATGCTCCACTTACTTTAAGAAGTTTAAAATTCTTAAGTAATTTAGTTGATTCAACATGAGGTCCCCGACATAGATCAGTGAAATCTCCTTGCGTATAACAACTAATAATTGCATCAATTGGCATATTATTGATTAAATCAATTTTATATGAATCATCCTTAAATTTTTCAAGGGCTTCTTCTCTAGTTAATTCTTGTCTTACGATTCTCTTACCATCTTTAGCAATTTTTTTCATTTCACGCTCTATT
>CALVKM010000024.1 GCA_944332705.1 uncultured Bacilli bacterium | reverse complement strand
ATGCTAAAATAATTTTGTAGGTTTTCCGACATTTTTATATTAGCCATTTCCTACATTATTATTTTAGCATTATCAACTTTCCTATTATATAAAAAATAAAGGAAACACACTATGACAAAAAATTTAAAAATTATTATTGACGAAAGTGGAGAATTTGGCTTTGAGCAAGGTTCTTCTGAATTATATGTAGTATCTATGGTATTTTATGATACAAGTATTAACATAGATAATTTTTTGCATGATTTTGAAAATAGACTTAAAAGATTAGGCTATTCTGGTATGATTCATATGGCTGATTTGGTAATGAACAGAGGAGAATATAGAAATTGGCATATTAATGATAGAAGAAAACTTTTTAATGCCATATACCAATTTACAAGAAAATCTCCAATTAAAATTGCGAATATTATTATCGATAAAAAATACACTAATCACTCTCAAACATTAAAACAAAAAATAATTCAAGAGTTTGACAAAATAATAACCAATAACCAAAAGTTCTTTGATGGGTTTGATAAAATATTGATTTACTATGATAATGGCCAAAGAACTTTAGGGGTAGCTATAAAAGAAGCCTTTTCTATTTTAGGAAACTATGAACAAATTGATAAATTTTATCATTTACAAGAAAGGCTTTTTCAAAGTGCCGATATGCTTACATTCATTTACAAACGTGATTATAAAAGTAAAAACAAAATGAAAATATTAAATGGAGAAAAATATTTTTTGGGTATAGAAAAAATCCGTAAAATATTAAAAGAATTAGAAAAGAAAAAATTATAACATTCAAAAAGCAACCAAATGGTTGCCTTTTGAAGCAGCGCGTGGCGCTAACGCGAAGGCAGAACCTCAAACCAAGAAAGAACTAGTATATTTAAACTAGGGTTATCAGTCCCGTAGTAGATATAATATCTACACTAACATTATATCCACCAATAACTAAATTATACCATTTAATTTATCGTTTGTAAATAGGTTTTTGCAATTTAAATTAAAGCATCAATATTATCATATGGTTCTGCTTTTATGGGATTAATATCTTTTACAGCTTGAATCATATCAAGAATTTTTTCATTAAATACTTGTGCTTCTTCATTTTCATATCCAGAATAAAATACTTGTTCAATTTGCGAATGATTAAATAAAGCTGTTTGGTTGCTTGATAAAAATCCTTCTGGAAACATGCAGCCGGCATAATCAAACATAATACTTTGATTATTATCAGGTACAGCACAATATCCAGTAATCATAAGTTTTTTATTTGCACCTTTAAGCATTACTACTGTACCAATTGGTAAATATTTATCTTTAATTTTATCATTTTCACTTGTCTTTAATATCTCTAAAGCTTTAGAATATTTTTGGCTAAATTTTTCAATTAATTCTGGATTGTTTCTTACACGAGTTAAATCAGAATTATGTTCTATATCTGCAATTTTAACTTTTCTAGCAATAGGATTTTTAGAAACATTTCTAATATAATCTAAATAATCAACTCCCTCTTCATGAGTTAAACATTTTAATGACCAGATTACATTATCATTAAATCCCATCTCTTTTAAGTTATCTATGGTAACATCTGTATCTTCAACTACATCATGAAGTAAGGCAACAACAGTTGAATCTTCATCAGGCATTTTATCTGCCACTAATATGGGATGAATAATATAAGGCATATCTGCTTTATCCACCATATCTTTATGCTTTTCATAAGCAAGTTTCATAGCTTTTTCTGTATTATTAGTATAAATCATTTTATCAAATCCTTTCTATCTATAATATCTATCAATTCTTAAGCTCATATAAGGAGTTTTCCCACAAGCAAATTCCAAATCCATTATTCCTTCTAAAACATAATATTCTGCAATTTACAATAACTTACAAAACACATTATACATTAAAAGTAAATTATGAAAATTAATTGTTAAAAATCATATTTTTTACCTTAATAAAAATAATTTCAAATCTTTTTCAAATTCATCTATTGTCTTATATTTATTTTCATTATCTAAAAATATTTTTGAAAATATTAAATTTAACAATACATTATCTGTTTTTTCATATTCACAGTTTCTCTTTTTTTCCATTATTTCTTTTTCTGTACCTCCAAACGGCAACTTACCCATCATTAATTCATAAAAAATTATTCCTAATGCATATATATCAGTTGTGAAATCAATATTTTCTTTTGCAAGTTGACTTTTTGAGCAATATCTTATATTACCATACCCTTTAAGATAATTTTTGTTATCATTTATTGATATTCCAAAATCAATGATTTTAATATCATTATTTAAATCCAACAAAATATTATCTGGCTTTAAGTCACAATGAATAACATTTAATTCATGAATATCTTTTATCGCATCCAGTATTTTTAACATTAAAACAACTTTTTGTCTATTGTTTTCAAATTTTAATGTATTTAATGGTTTCCCTTTTATAAATTCAATTATAATAAAATTATTTTTTTCATCAAAATTGTAATAATAAACTTGAGGAGTTATAGATGTTGTTCTTAATTTATATAAAACATTAACTTCATTCTTTAACATATTAATCAATGTAACATCTGAATTTGTAACTTTTTTTAATATGTATTTTTTGTTTCCAAATTCTATAACACTAATTTGTTTCTGATTATCATATTTAATGTTTTTTAATATTTTATAACCTTTTACTTCGTTCTTCATAATTTATTGTACTTATAAATTGATTAGAAAGTTCTTCTAAATAATCTTTCTTTCTCAACTTGCTTAACCATCTTTCCGGTATATTATTTTCACCATAAATAATTCCATTTAATGCACCTGTTATTGCACCAATAGTGTCTGTATCTTTGCCTAAGTTAACAGCAGAAATAACAGCATCCTCATAAGTTTCATTTTTTACAGTACACCACAAACTAGCCTCTAACGAATCTACTACATACCCCGATGATTTTATCTGATCTATATTCAATGTTTTTAAATCCCCCTTTAAAATTCTTTGATATACTTTTATAGTATCTTTAGAATAATATTTATCATAATCTATCTCTTTTAATAAATCTAGTGCTTCAACTTTATTTATTCCATCAAGCAACATAGACACATAGTCTGCATATATCTTACATCCCATTTGGCTTATTTCATGAGCATGAGTTAATGCTGATGCTTGATTAATTAATAAAGTTTTCTCTTCTTCTGAAAAATGAGAAAATTTCAAATAATATACAAATGGTAAAATTCTCATTAAAGATCCATTACCATTTTCATGTATACCTCTTGTCCCACAATTAACAGGACTTTCTCCTCTTTTAAAATTTGAAATTGCTTTGCTTGTAGATATTCCTATATCAAACAGTTCATCTGTTGCTGTGTATTTTGCATAGTTTACCCATTCTGTGAATTTATACATTATATCCTCAAAATTAATACCACCATTTTCTTTAATTGAATCCATAGTCGCAATCATAAGCGAAGTATCATCACTCCAAGTACCTTCTGGAACTTTATGACTACCATACCCAATCATCTCTTTAATAGGACGCTTTTGTAATAAATCTCTACTTAAGAATTCAACTGGAACTCCAAGTGCATCTCCTACAGCAAATCCTATTATTCCTGATTTCATTTTTTCATTCATTTTACTACTCCTTATCTTCTGTGCCTGGGATAATCATTACTTACTTCATCATTTTCTACTTCATTAGTAGAGGGAATAGGAATGCCCATCGAAGCGAGTAATTGATTCCTTTTTTGCAATAATTCTTCAATTTCTTCTTTTCTTTCTTTTTCGCTTTTTTCTTCTTCTCTAAAAGTAAATTCTACTTTTGGAATTTCTTTTTCGTTTTCATTTTCCAACATATTTATCACTCCAATCTATATCTATTTTATCACACATTTAATGATTATTTTTCTTAAACCGTTAACATCTTTTTGAGGTGTTAACACTTCAACCATTTGTAATACTGTACCTCTATTAAGTAAAAATTCATTTTCAGTATTATAAAAACGAGAAATTTGATTAACATATGCACCAGGTGTTCCTTTATCTGCAATAATGTCTAGTACAATTGGATAGGCCTCATACTTAGCAAATGATGCACTATAAGCCGGCGATGTACTCATATATCCCAAATCACTAAAATTCTTACCTTCCAAAGTCTTTAAAACACTATAAACTTGATTTAAATCATTTATATCTATTCCTTTAAATAATGCTGCATAAATAGAATTTTGTGATTTAAAAGCATTTATTCCAACAGCTCTATAAATTTCCGTTGCTTCATCAAGCCCCCCATATTTAGCAATCGCAGAGTCAATATTATCTATAAATTTTTGAGCATTAATACCATTTATTGTTCCAGAAAAATTCTTTTCTCTTAATATTCCATTAATTTTATTATAAGATCCTCCTGTATAAGTGGTTATCGCACGCATTTCATCAGCAGATAACCTTGACAAATATTGTCCTTCTCTAGTATTTTGTAAAAATTCTTGAAAATCAATTTTATCTTTCCAATTAATTTCATCAAGTATTTGTTTCACTGTTTTGCCTTCTAAAAGCATAATATTAACAAACTTCCCAGCATCACCATAATAATCAGATAATTGTTTTATTGATGCATCAAATACTTTACTAAAAGAAAGATATGATTTTATTTGATTCAAAGCATCTCTGGCTTCCCTTACATCATCTGATAAAATTTTGTCTGTCGCAAACAAATCTACTGTTGTAGATTTGTTATCACTATAATCAAACAATTCTTCTTCCACATTATCAGCAATATCTGATATTTCAACATCAGTCTTAGAAATATTTCCTGCCGCTAATACCAATTCATCTTCTAAAGCATCAATTTCTTTATCTATTTTTTCATATTCAGATTTTATAATAGGATTTGCAGAATTTGAAGCTCCATTTTTTATGACATTATTATTAGATAAATATTCATTTGAGTTTTTAAAATCAATTAATTCATTATATTGATCAATTTTTGCTTGTAATTCTTGCTCACTAATACGAATGTTTGATGTTGTTTTTGAATCATTTAAAGCCTTTCCTAAATCAAATGCTTCTCCTAAAACGGAACCAATACCAGCAATACCAGCTTGTGTAAGTACTGAATTAAAACCACCATTTTGCTCCCAAGCTTCACTAAAACTTACACCATCAGCAAGTGTTGTAACTGCAGATTGAAAAGGCACTTCAACAACACCAGTTAAAGTATCTGATGCAACACGAAGACCAGAAACTGCCAACTTTTGAGCAGCGGTATTAGTAATATTTGATGTAATACCACTAAATGTACTAGTTCCAATTTTTGCCCCAACTCCATATTGTAATCCTTCCCATATACCATATACTGCCCCTAAAGCTAAACCTTTAGCAGTATCCGATTCATTTAAACCAGCAAAAACAAGATTGTTTCCATAATTATCAACAACTGAATAATTATTACTACCATTTTTTGTCACAGTAAATGTTATATCAGATTGATTACCATTCTCATCAATAAACGTTTGTGTAAAATCACGCGATTCACCATCTTTTAAATTTTTTAAATCTAAAAATTCTTGATAATCCAAAGCAATGTTAATAGAATTTTGGCCATCATAAGATATAGTAAAGCTATTTTCGTTCCATTCCTGAGCAGTATATTTAGAAAAACCTGTTGCTGCAGCAGTTCCTCCTAAAACTAAAGGAGTAGCAGCACCAAAAGTAAAAACACTCAAAGCAACAACTCCTGCAGCATAACCAATACCTTCTAAAATTTGACAACCCATTCCGTCAGATTTGAAAAAGTCTATTGCATGTTCGTCTAACGATTGACCAAATTCAGTAGCATAAAATGAATCATATATTTTATCAGTCCAATTATATGCAACAATTTTTTTAGTTTCGTTCCATAAGCCATTTGTAGCGACTAATCCCTCTTGTCCATTAAAAATGCAATTCCAACCATCAACTATTAAAGTCACAACAGAACCAATACCACTTACTGCTAAAACAAATAAATCACCAACTGCTTCAACTAGGCTAACAACTCCTTTTGTCAAAGATATAAATGCATTAGTTATACTTGCACCAACTGTTTGTAAACCATCTATTAAATCGCTAGTTAAATTAGAAACAAATCCCGTAAAAGAATTCCAAGCATTAGACAAAAAAGCTCCTGTTTTATCATAAAGACTAATAACAGTATCTTTTAATTGTGTAGTTTTTTCGCTAATCCAATTTGTTGTTGTATTCCATGCATTACTTATCCATGCACCCGTATCTTTTACAGCACTGCTAACCCAATTACTAAAACTAGACCAAAGACTTTGTGTGTTACTGCTAGTTGTTGCACCAGTTGTTGATGCATCCATATTATTAAGATTCATTTTTGAAGAATCATAATTTCCAGTATCATCAACTCCTGAGTAAGGAAAAAATCCTCCAACTGCCGCTACACCAGCAGCTGCAGCACCTACTACAGCACCAGCATTTACATCGCCAAAGTTATCCATTACATCTGTTGGTTTAATTCCACTATCCATTAAGGAGTCTTCTACTTCCTCAATTTTATTATTATAATCTATCCACCAAACATTAATATTATAATATCCGTTTTTTATTTTATCATAAAGACCATTTAAGGTTTTAGACATTTGCTCTACATAATAATCACTACAATGAGGAATATAACTAGTAAAAAAATAGTTATAAGTAGAGTTGTTAAAATTATCTTTTTCAACACTAAATTCTTCTTGATATTGTTTTAAAAGAGTAATATTTACATTATTAACTCCACTCATAACTTTTGTTCCTTTCTTTAATTTTATTTATTTTTATTTAATAATTCCTTTAATTTAATTTTAAAATTCTTTTCTTCATCATCAATTAATCCCATATGATAAACTTTATCAATTTGTTCATGATCAAATAATAACGTTTGATTTGATGAAATAAATCCTTCCGGATATAAACATCCAGAATAATCATATATTTTATCTTTATTATCTTCAGATATTGCACAAAATCCCGTAATCATCGCTCTTTTCTTTCCCCCCTTAAGCATTACTACTGTTCCAATTGGCAAATACTTTTCTTCTATCATTTTATCTCCTCTCATACTAATTCATTTACTTGTCTTTCAAGTACTTCCATTCTATTTTCATTAGAATTTATTTGACTTTTATTATTATTTATTTTTCTTTCTATGCTTGAATTCTTTTCATTATCATCATTATATAAATCCCTTTGTAAACTTTTATTAGTTGCTAACAAATTTTGATTTTGCTTTGCTAATTCCTGATATTCTTCAATATAATTACAAGCTAGTTTATAATCTTCTAACTTACCTTCTAAATCTTTATATCTAACATTAACAAGTTTTTC
Source organism: uncultured Bacilli bacterium (assembly GCA_944332705.1). GTDB lineage: Bacteria > Bacillota_I > Bacilli_A > RF39 > UBA660 > Onthocola_B. Next base: position 8,679 of record CALVKM010000024.1, on the reverse strand, counting down.
TAAAGCTTCTTTTAATATTGGTTGCAAGTCACTTTGCCAAACATTAGGATTAGAAATTTCATTAATTAGAGCTTTACTTCTAGAATAATTTATTCTATCTTCACAAGTAACTAAAGCATTTCTTAAACTTACAACATTTACATTTTCAAACGCCATACATCCTCCCTACATAAATACCTTAATAAATGAGTATAAAGATACCCACTTATTAAGAAACTTATATAAAGTTTCTCTACTATTTACCAGAAATAGCACTATCAACACTTTTATAAGTTTCAACAGCTTTAACTAAATATTCTGAACAGTTTTGAACAGCTTCGTTAAATTGATGAAATTGAGCACTTAACATATCAAATGTTGATTTTGTTTGACTAGCAGCAGTACCACTCCAAACAGAATCATCACCTACTTGATTAAAAAGTGTTTTTATTTCTTGTAAAGTTGAATCCATATTAGATGCAGTTGTACTTAAATCAGCAGCTTTTGCTTCTACATCTTCATATGAAACTTTTGAAAAATCCATATTATCCTCCTTCTATTATAAATTAATTGCACCTTTATTACTTTCCATAGCTTCTCTATAAGCATTTGCAGCAGATTTTAAGAAATTTCCTATTTCTTCAATAGTATCTGCTAATCTTTGCATAGTAACTGATTGTTCAGTTACAGCTGAAGTATATGCACTTGCATCTTCACCTTCCCAAAAAGATTTAAGATTTTCATTAGTATCTTTTACTTTATTTAGAAGGCTTTGAAATTCTTCACCTTTTGCTAAGATTTGACTTCCTAGAGATTCTAATTGATTATAATTTACTCTTAATGTAGCCATAGTACACCTCCCTTCATATTTAAATAATCTGTTTATTCTTGGTAATAACGAATACACATATTCTCTACCACTATAATAAGTATAGCATCTTATATTAATTTTGTAAAGCTACGCAACAAAAAAGCGAAATAAGTCTGCATTATTAATTTTTAAGCAATATTTCTTCCACATTACTCCAACCATCTCGCCAATCAAGACCTGCTCTAATAATTCCTTTTTCTTTTAATTCTTCATCAGTTATTTCTTTATTATGATATGATGGAAATAATATTTTTAAATTTACATGTGGTCCAAAATTATCAATTCGATCATCAATTTGAATATCAGCAGTAAATAAATGTTTTGAACTAGTTAAAATTATATGGCCTGGATCTATAAAAGGTAAGGTTTTTCTTAAAAAATTATATTTATCAGCAAAATATCTTCCTGAACCATCAACATCTAAGAAATTCACACAAGAAGATAGAATATAAATATCATATACTTGATTTAACTTTTTTATAACTTCTATAGCATTAGGTAATAATGGAGCATAATCATATAAATTTCTATTTCTTAAAAATTCATTAAATTCATCCATTCTATCGTTTGGAATAACTACACTATCAATATAATATTCACTAAATTCATCAATAACATAATTAGTACCTAAAAAAACATTAATAGCTTCTAAAAATCCTGAAAATACTATTACTTCATCGACATCTAATAATAAAGTTTTCTTCATAATATAAACTTAATTCCTTTCTTTTTAACTGTATATATAATGCTTAAATATATATCTTTTTCATTAATTGTAGGATAAGATTTATTTATAGTAATAACTATTTTATTAATATCTTTTTCTTTTTTACTCAGTTTAAAAAAATAATTATATATTGTTTCAGGCTTTATTCTGGTTCCTTTTATAACAACATCTCCATTACAAATAATTTTATTTTTATTCATATATAAAGGCCAATCAATCTTTGTAGCAATTCTTTTTACTTTAAAATAATAATATATTCTATCAGACAATGTATATTTATTATCAAAATAATTGCATAAATGTTTTATAGTCATAAGCATATTAATTACTCCTTTCTTTTATATAATTTTAGCATTAATATTTAAAAAAATAAACTAATTATAGATATTAAAATCATTTTTTGATAAAATTAAATTGGTGATTAGTTATGAATAGAGAAGAAGCATTTGAATTATTAAAAAAGTATAATAAGGAACCTTATCATATAAGACATGGTTTAATGGTTGAAGCAATAATGAGGGAATTTGCAAGAATTAATAATTATGATGAAGAATTTTGGGGTATTGCAGGATTACTTCACGATATCGATTATGAAATGTATCCAGAAGAGCACTGTATTAAAGCAGTAGAATTATTAAAGAATGCTAATGCTAGTGATGAACTTGTTCATGCTGTAGTGTCTCATGGATATAATATATGCTCTGATGTCGAGCCAGTTCATTATATGGAAAAAGTTTTATATGCTACTGATGAACTAACAGGAATTATTGCCTCTCTTATTAATATGAGACCAAGTAAAAATGCTCAAGGTATGGAGGTTTCTACTTTAAAAAAGAAATTTAAAGATAAAACATTCGCTAGAGGATGCTCAAGAGATATTGTTAAAGTTGGAGCAGAAATGCTTGGAGTTGATTTAAATTATTTATTTGAACATGCTATAAAAGCAATTGAACAAGACGAAGAATTTATTAATAATGAAATGGCTTCATTATAAAAAGTAAGATGTTTTAAATCTTACTTTTTAATTATAATTTTTTCTTTTTTAATAAGTATTATACTAGTTATAATTGCAGCTACTATTAATAAAGACTCAATTATAACTATAATTAACCAAACATTTAATGAATCATCTTCTTTGGAATCTGGTGCAATTTCCTCTTTTTCGACTTCGTCTAGATAAATAGCATTTATTCTATAGATTTGTTCTGCTCCATTTTCCGCAATAACAGATATTTCTATTACATTATTACCAGTTTTAATACTATCTGGATTATTAACTGTAACTGTAGCATTAGTATCAGTTGCAAGAGCATTAATTTCGGGAATAACTGCTTCATTTAAAAGAATAGTATATTCTAATATTTCTGGATTAAAATTAATATTATAATCAGTTATAGTAATGCTTGATAAAGTATTATCTGTTGCTAGTTCTTTAATATTGCCATCAATATCTTTACGAATAACTTCAATAGTATAAGTTTTTCTAGAACCATTTTCAGCGGTTACAACTATATTAAAGGTATTAGTATATAAATTTAAATCTTTAGTTCCAGTACCACTTACTCTAGCGGTTGAATCTGCAGTACTAGCTTTTATATTTATTTGATTTACTTCATATTCTACTGTTAACTGATAACTGGTTTTATTACTGGCAAAATCTATATCATAACCATCAATACTCAAACTACTTAAATTATTATTACTATTTTTTGGAGGTTCAACACTTATCGTAATGCTACTTCCAGCTCCTGTAATAGTTTGTTCGCCATCACTACCTTCAGCTGAACCTAAACTTATAGTTGTAGATTCATTTACTTTAAAATTACTTGTGGCCTTAAATGTTAGGGTAGCAACACTTTTACTACCATTAATTCCACTTGAGTTATCTGCAACAAAAGATGATCCTACGGCAACTCCAAAACCATTTAGACCTGTTGAACTAACCAAAGTAAGTTTAGATGAATCATAATTTATCGGAGCTCTAAATCCCCAAAGATTAGATGCATCATTAACTCCAACGGTAACTGTAAATGTAGCATTTTCATTAATCTCTTTATCCCCTGATAAATAAGTTGAAAAAGCTTTTACATTAGTAGTTATACTAAAAAGTATAACTACTAATAATATTTTTAAATATTTTTTCATTTCAAATCCTCCAATCCCGCAAAGTATTTGCGAAGTTTTATAATATCTGTCATATTAACAGTACCATCTTTATTAATATCGGCATTCTTTAAAGCTCTTTCATCTAATGTTTCTAAACCGGCAAAGTATTTACGAAGCTTTATTAAATCTGTCATATTAATAGCTCCATCTAAATTTATGTCACCTAAAGTTACTTCGATTTCTGGAGTTTCACTGGCATTAACTGTAACATTAAATGTTTTAGTTGTATTGCCGTCCTTTGATTTAACTGTAATTGTTGTATTACCAGGACTTCTAGCAATAATTGCTCCACTTGCATCAACGCTAACAATACTTGGATTACTACTTTCCCATAATATATCTTTATTAGTAGCATTATCTGGAACTATCGTATAGCCAATTATTTTACTTTCCCCAACATCTAAAGTAATTGCTGAATTCTCAAATATAATATCAGTTACCGAATAAGTATATTGTTCTTCGCCAACTACTGTTGTATTAACAACTGTTTGGAAATTAATATCTTCAACAGTTATGTCATAAAGGTTAGGAATAGTTGCATCAAATACTTTCTCGACATTAACATAAATATCATCTTCATTACTTAGTGTATTAGCCATTCTAGCTACTCTACTTACTTCTAACTCCTCTTTAGCGGCAATATATTCTTCTTTTACTGTTTCTTCTATAAGTTCTATAAATTCATCTTCACTAAGGACAGCATCTTCTTGAATTACTCGCATATCCGCAATAACTTCAATTAAATAATAACCAATAAGTATGCCATCTTTTAAAATCATATAATCCATACCTTGCATTAAATAACCTTCAAAGGCAACTCCCCCCAATCCACCTTGACCAGGCCCAATTTCACAAGTTGGACATACATTATATATATCTTCTTGGAAACTAGAATAGAATATCATGTCCATTTCTCGCCCATTTAATTCATACATTAAATATTGTTTTAATGTTAAAGTATATTGTGTTTTAATAGCATCTCTAAGTTCATTACCTAATTTTATATATTCATCACTTGCATTAACTGGAGTAATAACTACATCTTTAGATACACTATCATCTAATCGCATACTATAATAGTAATCATCATCTGTAAAATAATAATTTGGAGTTACTATTATAATAGATGTATGAGTATCATAAATATAATTATCTTCATAATTAAAATTTACTTCTCCTAATTTATACATTAAATCATTCATTGACATATTTGGATAAAAATAATCTAATATATATTGTTGCATATAACTATAATATATATTTTCTAGAACAACAGATGAATCATAAACCATATCAGAATAATTTACATCAAAATTTCTTGTTGGTATTTCTATATTATCAGGAATATTATTTAATTTATCTTGATAATCATTTATTATACCTTTTTCATCTACTATGATATGTTGATAATTAACATAGTTATCACTTTCATATTTAACAGTACAAAAGCCTGGAGCAATACCTTTTATTTTATTGTCTTCAACTATACATATATCTTCATTTAAAGAACTAATTGTTACATTACTTGTATCATTTAGAATTTCATAATTTATGTCTTTTTCTTCATTTAAATCTAAATGAACTTCTTTTTCATCTATTTTAAATCCCACTCTTATAAAATTAAAATCTGTTTTATATTCTTCATTCGTATTATTATTAAGAATACTCAAATTACAAGTATTTTCATCTTCATTACATTTTACACTAATATTATGAGTTTGCATTAAATAATATAAATCAAAATTTGCGTTTAATAAATTATATACTACTGAATACAACGAAATTTCATAATTGTAACTATCTATTTCTTTATAATCTACTTCTATAATAGTTTTATTTATTTCATTAATTAAATTATTCATATATTCCTCATAATTTACTATTACTTTAAAATAATTAGAATAATTTATATATTTATCATTAATACTTACTTCTGCAATTCCAGTTTTAAGTCCTGTAAGTATTCCATTATTATCATAACTTATGATATCACTATTATTAATAGTTATATATAAATTTAAATTATCTCCTTCAGTAAAGAATAGTTCAGTATCTACTGTTTCGCCAGAAGAAATCGTATATAAATCATTATTTAAATGAATTCCTTCAAGTTCAATTGTAACCAATTGATAATCGCTATATTCATCATAATTATATGGTTTTATTCTAACATAGTATTCATCATTGTCTATCATTACATCAACTATAATATTATAGTAATTAGCCATAGATTCATATCTCACTTCATTAGCAACTGCATTTTTCAATGCTTCATCATAACTTCCATAATAAGTGATATTTAATACTGAGTAATTAATAGTTAAATCTTTATTTAAACTGTTTAATAATTCATTTAATCCCTCTTTAGCACTCATACCAACAGCTACCAATAATTTAGTAGTTGAATAATTAACTTTAATATCTACATATGTAAAGCCTTTTTTATGAGCTGTAATTATACCATCTTCACTAACTGATAATATATCTTCATTACCACTTGTGTATGTTATTTCGCCATATGTAGCTCCAGTTGGATAAATTCTATATTCTATTTGTTTAGTATCTCCTACATCTAATTCAATCATATCTTCAGTTAAACTAACACTAGATATTAATATCGCTTCTTTTTTATCTAGCATTAAATTAAATGAATAATCATTATTTGTAATATTATATACATTATCATATAAATTACTTACAACAACATCACTCATAAGTATATTATCAACATATTCTTTTAAATAACTATCTAAATTATTTATATCTAATGTTACATCAGCATCAACTATTCTATCAATGTTAATTATTATATCTTTACTATATATTACATTACCATTATTGATAATATTTATTTTATATTTAGCCCCAATTACTAAATCATTTGCAAGTTCAATTGTATCAATATAATCATAACTTACATCTAATGAATTAATATTAGCCAATTTATCATTTACTATACTATCAAATAATGTTTTTAAATCTCCTTTAGCTAAATCAAGATATTTTATTGTGTCAATAATATCAATATTATATTCATCTAATATCTCTTTATCTATATTATTTATTTTATCAATGGTTTCTTGATCATATCCTTGATAATTTATATTTACTGTTTTATAATCGTATGATCCAATTAATAATTGATTATCAATTGTAGCATTAATTTTTACTTGGCAATTTTTAGAAGAAAAACAATATACTTCTGGTGTTAACATATCTCTTATTTCTTCATTAGGACAGTCCATTATTATTTTATTTTTAACTAAATATGTTAATAAATCTAAGTTTTGATAATTAATAAAAGATAATTCATTATAAGGTAATGTAACATCATAATTATTATAATAATTTAAAAATTCATTATCTTCTTCATAAGCATATTTAATATATACTGTTTTAGTTGTTGTATAACCTCCACCAGTTAAAGTAATTTCGGTTTTCCCAGCTTTAAGTGAAGTATAAGTGCCATCTAAATTATCTTGAATATAATTATGATCATATATAATTGTAATATCTTCTTCTAATACATTAGTTAAATTAAAATAATCTAACATAAATAATTCGTTTTTATATAAGGTACTACTATTTTTTATATATAATCCTTCTAAATTAATTGTTACATTACTAAAACTTAATGTTTTATTTTCTCCCTTATAATGATAACTTAAATCAAAACTACATACATTATCTAGACAGTTAATATTATTTAATCCATTGTAAAAATACTCACTAGATATAAAATTATTAAATTCTTTATATAAATAATCATTTAATAAATTATTATAAGATATTTTATCACCATCATAATTTAAATAATATTCATTATTTATATTAATATTTATGTTACTATTATTATATAATTCATGTAAATCATCTGGAGTCATAGTATTATTTTTAACTACCAATTCCATTTCTTGATAACTATATTCTAGTTTATTATATACTCTTATTTTAGTTACTCCTGGTTTTATTGTTCTTATAACACCAGTTCCATCTATGGTTGCAACAGATGTATCGGTACTTACAAATATTAAATTATTATATGATCCATAATAATTTTGTAAAGATAAGTGTATTTCTTTATTTACATCGGATATCATATACTCTGATGTTAATATTCTTTTATTAACAAGGGTTACTTCTTTGCTCTTACTAATTGGTGATTCGTGACCTGGAATATTTGTATTAAGTGAATAATTATAATTAACACTTAAATTACATACTTGAGATGGCTTATTTAAATAGCAATCAGTATTTATATTAATATAACCAGGTACATTATCATAAATATTATAACTAAACACTTCAATAGTATTAGGAATAGTTATTAAAATATCATCTAAATATTCGTCAATACCAGAATCAATATAAAAATATTTACTATAATTATTATCATTTTCATGTATATCAACAACAATATAACCTTTAGCATAATTATTTGTTTTTATTTCACAATAATTATAATAATCAGTTACATTAAATGCTGAATTAGTACTTCTACAATACATAGCATCAATAGAATCATTACCATTAATTATTAAAGTGTCCCCAATATTTAAATTAATTTCATTATTCTCTAAATTATCTATTTCATCAGTTGTGATTTCTATTCCTTTAACATCTACTATACAAGTTAAAAATACTAATACTCCAACTAAAACCCCAAATAATTTTTTACTACTATTCATTTTACTACCTCACTTCTTACAGTTTTTCTTAACTCAATTATACCATTACTAATATAATTATACAATTAAAAAAACAGATTTTATTCATTTTTCATCTGTTCTTTTTCATTTCTACTATAAGCTTTTTAATTAATCGATATCAAATAAATTTCTAATATCAATATTTAGAGCATCAGCAATTCTTCCAATAACAGCAACAGAAAAACCCCTTTGCATTTTTTTACTTTCAATTTTCGCCAAATAATTCA
>CALVKM010000023.1 GCA_944332705.1 uncultured Bacilli bacterium | reverse complement strand
TTCATCCATACTAAGTATCGTTAAAGGAAGTCCTATATGATTATTTTTATTACCACATGTCTTATAAGCTTTATATTTTTCTTTTAAAACACTATAAACAATATCTTTAGTTGAAGTTTTACCAGCAGAACCTGTAATAGCAATAACATCTTTTTTGAAAATACTTCTTTTATATCTTGCTAAATCTCCTAGAGCTTTAGTAGTGTCTCGAACAACAATTATTGATTTATTATTTTCCTCTAAATATTTTAAATCACTTTTATTTTCTTCATAATAATCAAGTATTACTACTTTTGCCCCATTTTTAAAAGCTTCCATATAAAATAAATTACCATCATTATTTTCACCCTTAATTCCTAAATAACATCCATCATTTTTTATTTTTCTTGTATCATTTGTAAAGTTTGTAATATATCCATCTATTTCATTTACTATCTTTACTATTTCTATATTTTCATAAATACTTTTTATATTCAACTTTAACACCACCATTCATAGACATTATACTCTATTTAAATAATTTTGTATATATCTCATCAATATTACTTAGCAAATTAATTTCCATATTATCTTTAATAATCTGCGGCAAATAAACTAAATCAAGTTCATTATCTTTAGGAATATAAACACTCTTTATCCCATTATTATAAGCCCCAATTAGTTTTTCTTTTAAACCTCCAATTTTTAAAATATTGCCATTTAAAGATATTTCTCCCGTAAATGCTACATCACTAGGAATTTTCTTTTTTTCATACATTGACATTAGTGCAACAATAGAAGCAAGACCTGCTGAAGGGCCATCTTTTTTAGCATCAGCACTTAAATAATGAAAATGTAAATCTAATTTATTTAAATTATATTTATATTTATTTTTTACAACAGTCGTAATTACCTCAATACTTTCTTTTAATACATTTCCTAGATTACCTGTACTAATAATTTTGCCACTACCAGCAGTTGATACCACCTCTACACTTGTAACTTCCCCGCCAAAAGCCGTATAAGCAAGGGCTCTTGCAACACCAATATTATCTTCCTTTAATGCTTCAACACTATATTTTGGATTTCCTAAAATTTTAATAATTTTATCTTTATTAATAGTCTTGATATTATTAATAGCCATTTTTCTAACTAAACTAGTTAGTACTCTTGTAAGTTCTCTTACTCCCGCTTCATGAGTATAATTATTAATTAAAAATAATATTACTTCATCACTAAACCGTTCTTTTTCAACTAATTTATGTTCGCAACATATCTTTGGTAATAAATATTTTCTAGCAATATCTTTTTTTTCAAACAAAGTATAACTATTTAAATTAATAACTTCTACTCTATCAATTAAAGCATAAGGAATATCTTCTTCCCTATTAGCAGTTAAAATAAATAACACATTGGATAAATCAAAAGGCTCTTCCAAATAATTATCGACAAAGCTCTTATTTTGCACTGGATCTAATACCTCTAATAATACACTCGCTGGATCTCCCTTATAATCTTTAACCATTTTATCTACTTCATCAATTAAAATAACAGGATTATTAACCCCAACCTTACTAATTCCCCCAATAATTTTACCAGGAGAAGATGCTAAATAAGTTTTTCTAGAACCAATAAGTTCAGTTGCATCATTCAATCCTCCGACACTTATTTTATAAAACTTACGATTTAAGGCATCAGCAATAGACATTGCTATACTTGTTTTACCTACCCCTGGAGGACCTACTAAACATATAGTTGGAGCCAAAATATCCTTATTAATATTTTTAATAGCTACATATTCTGTAATTCTTGATTTTACTTCATCAAGTCCATAATGCGTATTATCTAAGCATTCTCTAACTTTATTAAAATTAGCAGTTTCTTTAGTGGATTTATTCCAAGGTAAACTAAGTAAATAATCTAAATAATTTCTAATGACACTAAATTCTGGGGAAAATTCATTCATAAATTCTAATTTTTTAATTTCTGAATCTACTTTCTCCGCAACCTTACTAGGAAGTCGCAAAGCATCCATTTTTACCCTAAACCTCTTTACTTCACTTAAAGCGCTTTGTTCTCCTAATTCTTCATTTATTATTTTAATTTTCTCTTTTAAAATAAATCTTCTTTGATCTTCATTAAAAGATTCATTTACCTTAGCATCAAGTTCATTATCAAGTTCTAATATCTTTATTTCTTCTTCCATATCTACAATTAATGCTTTAGCTCTTTTAATAGGATTTATCTCTTGCATATATCTAAGTTTCTTAGCAATATCAAATGGTAAAAAAGAAGCAATAATATCCGTTGTTTTATTTAAATCTTTATTAGTTACAACACTTAAAACATCATTAGACAAATGATTAGAACTATCAATATATTCTTTTAATACACTATTTAATTTTCTAAGTAAGGCCACTTCTTCAGTTTTAACTAACGCCGGCAAATCAATATACATAATTTCACTATATAAAATATCATCAAATCCATTATAATACTTTGTAACAGCAACTCTCTTAACTCCCCTTAAAACAACTTGCATACCGCCATTTGTTGCAATACGGCTTTTAATTTTAGCAATAACTCCAACTTTAGGTAAATCATCAACACCTGGTTCTTCTTCAAAAGTATCTATCGGGGCAATAACTAATATTTCACTGTGATTTTTATTTGTTGCCTCAGCTACAGTTTTTTGACTAATAGGATTACTTAATTCTAATTTTATTTCCTGATTAGGAAGGATAATTAACTCTTTTAAAATAATTACTGGTATGTTTTGCATAGTGACCTCCCAAACTAAAAGTTATTATATCTATTTTCACCATTTTTGTAAAGTAAAATCACCAATAATTTTTAAGAACATACCATATTAGTATAAAAGGAGGTTTACGGTGTTCAATATATTTACAAATTTATCATATCCCTTAATGGCATTTATTGCATGTCTTTTTACTTGGGGGATAACTTCACTAGGCTCAGCAGTAGTTTTTTTATTTAAAAAAGTCAATAAAACCGTTCTTGATGCCATGCTAGGTTTTGCAGCAGGTGTAATGATTGCAGCTACATTTTTTTCTCTTTTATCACCAGCCATAGAAATGGCTAATAATTTAGGTATGATTCCCTGGCTAGTAGTATCAATTAGTTTCTTCAGCGGTGGTCTACTTTTATTTCTTGGAGATATCCTTTTTGATAAACTAACAGTAAAAAAAGGAAATACTTCTCACAATACTAAACGAATAGTTATGCTCATATCTTCTATAACTTTACATAACATACCAGATGGTATAATATTTATGGGTAGTTTTTTTAGAACTTTTGTGTTAAAATTATACTAGGAGTGATTGTATGAACGTAGCTTTAGAAAATACATTAGCAAGAGTTAATAATGAAATTACTAATATTTTACAAACTTCAACAAATGAAAATCGTGGTGAATTTATAATAGCTAATGATAAAAATAATATATTAAAAGAAAATATTACCAAATACAATGCCCTACTAAGAATGAAAGAACTTTTAAATAATAATTTTAATGATCTTAAAAATCCTAATGAATTTTTAGAACTAAGTGAAATTTCTGGTTTAAAAGTTTCTGAACAAGACTACCAAACCATGTTAAATCCGAGCAAAACACAAGATAAAGACATCGAAGAAGAAAAAAAGAAAATAAATGAATTACTTGAAAAGATACTAGAAGCATCCAAAAATGAAACTCGTGGTGAATTCATGCTAGCAAGTGATGCCAGAAACATTCTAAAAAGTGAAGTGGAACGATATAATGCTCTTCTTAGGATGAAAGAACTTCTAGATAATAATTTTCTCGATTTAAAATATAAATACGAATATGAAGATTTAGCTAATATCGCGGGTCTAGATGAAATAAGCAAAAAAATACTAAATCCTCAAGTAGTCTTTGATAATGAATATGCTCGAGTTTCTGCTAGAATCAAAAAATTACAAAATATGAATGGTATAAACTATGAAGAAAATATAGAGTATCAAAGTCTTCTTAAAATGCAAGATTATTTAAAACATAATTTTAGTAATATGAAACATATTTTTGATTACCAACATTTAAGAAAGAAAACCAACTTAGGAGAACTTGCCGATGACCTATATTTCATGCTAATAAATCCTAAATTACCTAAAGTTGTAGATGAATTGAAAAACCAAGAACTAACAACTTTAGTAAATAATAAAAATTTAGATACAAGAACTTTACCTGAACCCGAAGAAATTGAAACTCTAGATATTTTACCACCAGAAGAAAAAAAGGAAGAAGTTAAAAAAGAAACTAAAGAAAAAGTAGAACCACAAGAAGTAATATCAGCACCTACTACAAAGGTTAGTGAAGACGAATTAAAAAATGAACCAGTAGAACCAATAATTGCCCAAACCCAAAATCAAAAATTAGAAGGGCCAAGTTATTCTCAACCTCAAAACTCTGACATAACATTTGGTCAAAAAATTAAAGTTGTTGGTAAAAAAAGTTTATCATGGTTAAATGAACATAAAAAGCAAATACTTATTGCTCTAGCTATTGCGGGAATTATTACTACTGTAATTATTGCCTTCTCTACTTTAATGCCAGCAATAACTTCAGCCATGCAAGCCGCTGAAATATCTACCATTAGCTCAGCAATGGTAAATAACTCTCTTCTCTGGCATGGAGCTGAAGTAGCCACTCAAAGTGCTCTTCATGCAACTAATGTATCCCTTGCTAGTACTTTAGAAAGTTTAGCTGGAACTACTGCCCTTTACAATTCTGCTACTGGAGTATGGACTATTGGGGGAATGGAATTATCCTCTTTTGCGGCTTCTGCTGTTGCTACTGCTGAAAGCACCTTAGCTGCTTCCGCAACTACTACTAATACCATTTTAGGAGTTGGTGCTGCAAGTAGCCTTCTAGGTGTTACTGGTGCTCTACTTCCTAAAACTAAATCAGAACAATACAAAAAATATAATCAAGAAATAAAAGCAATAAAAAACGCCGAAGTATTTGACAAAGACAAATTTGCAAACTTAGTAAGAACTATTGATGCTGATCAAACTCTAAAATCTAGCGAAAAATCTAGACTAATGCATAATTTAAAAAAGATATATGACAAAAATAAAGAATTAAATAAAGGAGTTACAAGATGAAAGTAAATGATTGTATAAATTTAGAAAATGGCAAAAGCTATCTACTTTTAATGGAATCAACCATCGATAATACCAAATACTTTTTATCTGTTGGAATAAACGCACAAGAACAACCAACAAATGAATATTTGGTATTGCAAGAAGTAATAGAAAATAATGAAGAATATGTTATACCAATTAATAATCCTGTTATTTTAAGTAATTTAATAAATGAATTTAAACAAGATTATGATGATGAATACAATTAAGATATTTCATATATCTTTTTTTATTGCATATTTTTTAATATGAAAAAATTTAAATATTACTTAATTTCTAAAAAGAAAGTAAAGAGAAAAAATGCAAAACTATAAAGCTGGTTTATACATTAGATTATCCAAAGAAGATAAAAATGAATCTATTAGTAATCAAAAAAACTTACTTATTAAATATGCTACTGATAATAATATTACTATAATTAATACTTATATAGATGATGGATACACCGGAACAAATTTTAATAGACCTGGCTTTAAAAAGTTACTTGCAGATATTAATAATTTAAATATTAATACTGTAATTGTTAAAGATTTATCGAGACTTGGTCGTAATTATATTAAAACTGGCGAATTAATTGAAGAATATTTTCCAACTCATAATATTCGTTTTATCTCTATCAATGATAATATCGATACCATAAATGACAATGCTAATATTGATATTGCCCCGTTTAAAGCTATTTTAAATGATTTATATTCAAAAGACTTATCTAAAAAAATTAGAAGTGCTAGAAAAACAATGCAAGAACTGGGCCTTTGGACGGGTGGTTGCATTCCTCTTGGATATATGCAAAGTAAAACAAATAAAAACAAATTAATAATTAATAAAAAAGAAAGTAATATAGTAAAAAGAATTTTTGAATTATATTTAAATAATAATTCTATTAATGACATAAAAACATTATTTAACAAAGAAAAAATTCCAACATTCAGTAAATTACGTAAAAACAAAAATAATTCTTGGACTAATCAAAGTATAAAAAAAATATTAACTAACCCTATTTATACCGGATGTTTATCTCAAAATAAAAGTAAGAGACTAAGTTATAAATACCGTCGCACTATTAATAACGATAAAAATAATTGGATAATAGTAGATAATACTCACCCCAACTTAATATCTAAAAAAGATTTCGAAAAAGTTCAAAATACATTTAAAATAAAACAAAGCAGATGTGATAAACTTGAAGAAAGATTACTAGATAATTTATTATATTGTTATGAATGCAAACATCATTTAAGTATCAGAAAACAAAAAAAACATAGCTATTTATGCTGTAATAATTACAAATATAACAAAGATTACTGCACTGCCCATGGATTTAATTATGAAACACTTGAAAAATATATCATAGGCATATTAAATGCTAAATTTAATATGCCTATAACTAGAGAAACACTACTTAATTTAATTGATAAAATAGAAATATCAAAAGACAAATCTGTCTATATTTTTTTGAAAGACTACTACCCATAAATACTATACCAGAAGGTATGGCAATTGGGGTAGCTTTTGGTTCTATTTTTTATGGTATTGAAGGAGCAACACTATCTGCAGCTATAATGCTTGCAATTGGTATAGGTATTCAAAATTTTCCAGAAGGATCTGCTGTATCTCTACCATTAAGACGCGAAGGACTATCTCGCAGCAAATCATTTTTACTAGGATCTCTTAGTGGTATTGTTGAACCAATATCAGCCTTTATTGGAGCAATACTTGTTCTAAAAGTACAATACTTGCTACCAATACTTCTATCTTTTGCTGGTGGTGCCATGATTTATGTAGTAATTCAAGAATTAATACCAGAAAGCCAAAGTAATAAAAAGAAAAACCTAATGGCTTTATTTACCATATTAGGTTTTGTAGTAATGATGATTTTTGATGTTGCATTAGGTTAAGAGCAAGGTTCTGATGAAAAAACAATTAATGTCATTAAAAACTTGTTGTCAGTAAATAGTCCTATTGAGACAATTGCTATAGCAGTAGATTTAAGTACTGATGAAGTAAAAAACATCATTAAAGAACATAATATTAAAAGCAATGAATAACCACCGCTTTTAATTTTCGTTATTATATAACTCTTGATATAACTTATTGTTTTTTATTAGTTCTTTGTGAGTACCTTGAGCAACAACCCTACCTTGATCGATTAAATAGATAATATCGGCATCAATTATAGTTGAAAGCCTATGAGCAATGATAATTATAGTATGATTTTCTACTAAATTATCAATTGCTTTTTTTATTTTACTTTGATTTTCATTATCTAGAGCGCTTGTTGCTTCATCAAATAAAATGATTTTGCTATTTTTGAGCAGTGCTCTAGATATAGCAATTCTTTGCTTTTGACCTCCACTTAAATTAATACCACCTTCCCCAATTAAGGTATCATATTTATTAGGTAAACTCATAATATAATCATCAATTTCTGCTAATTTACAAGCTTTTCTAACCTTATTTAATGACATATAGTTATCTAATACTAAAAAGTTTTCTGATATTGTTTTATTAAATAAAAATGGTTCCTGACGAATTACTGCAATATTTTGATTAAATGACTCTTCATCAAAGTCTTCAATAGGTTGATCATCTATTAAAATAACTCCGGAATTAACATCAAAATATCGTAATAATAAATTAAATAATGTAGTTTTACCTTGACCACTTTTACCCACAATAGCAATCTTTTTATTACTAGGTAAATATAAATTAAAATCTTTTAAAATATATTCTTCATTATCACTATATTTAAATGTTACATTTTTAAATTCTATATTACCAACGATATTGGTATTATGTAAAGTTCCAAATTTTATATCTGAATATAATTTATTGTTTAAAATTTCATTTACTCTATTTATTGATACTTTAACTTTTTGATAACTAGTTAATATGTCCATTGCATAATCGATTAAAAAAGTAAAACGATACACATAATAAGTCATTGCAATAAAGAAACTAATATCACTTTTATTTAAAGCTATTAAAATAATACAAGTAATAAATATAGTTATTTCAAAAGCTGAACCTAAAGCATTAGTATTTTTATAATAATTTTCAGAATCTACCATTTGCTTATAGGACTTTTTAAAAGTACTATGAATTATTGCCTTTACTTTTTCTGTAATACCTTCTCTTATACCTAGAGCTCTAATTTCTCTAATACCGCGGATTGATTCATTAACTTCTGCAACAGTTTTATCTTTATCTTCTTGAATACTTTTTTGCATCTTTTCAATTAATGGTAAATATTTTTTGGATACTATATAAAATATTATAAAATATATTATTATTTCTAAAGCAATGACATATGAATTAAATAAAATATAAATAAATATTAAAAGCACTCCAAAAAAAGTTCCAAAAGCATTTACTAACTGTCTAAATGTATCGGTTATTGTACTTGAATCATTAACAATACGGTTTATAAGCTCTCCACTACTCATTTCTTCAAAAGCTTTCGCTGGCAACATCGAAACTTTACGATAAACTTCACTACCTATTTCTTCCATAGTATTACTACAAGCTTTCTTCATACATAAATTACCTTTTTTTTGAAAATATAAATTATTAATTATATTAAGTATTAAATAAAAAATAAATATTATTATAGCAATACTAAAATTACTACTAACTACATTTTCTGTTGCCAGTCCTAATAAATAGCCAAAAGATACTCCAATAATCGAACTAAAAAATAACAAAATAAAAGATTTAATAAAAAGTTTCTTTTGTTTACTAAAATACTTTTTAATAAATCTTATTGTATCTTTTAACTTCATAACTACTCACCCTTTTTTATTTCTTCTTTTAACTCATATAATAAATTTAATGCTCCAATTGGAGTTGTATTCATTAAATCAATTTCTTCTATTTTCTTCTTTATTATATCATCTTTTTTATCACTTGCAAAGAAATCCATACTAAGTTGTACTTTTTCTGGTACCTCTTTTTTCTTAGCACTAGTTTCATATTCATTTAATATCTCGCTAGCTCTATTAAGTAATTCCTCAGGCATATGAGCAAGTCTTGCAACATGTATCCCATAACTTTTATCTACTGCCCCATCTTTAACTTTATGTAAAAACGTTAAAGTATCACCATTTTCTACTGCACTTACATGAACATTTTTAATATTTTTAAATTTTCTATCTAACTTAGTAAGTTCATGATAGTGGGTTGAAAATAAAGTAAAAGATTTAATATTTTCACTAATGTATTCAAGTATAGCTTGAGCTAGGCTCATTCCATCATATGTAGCCGTACCTCTACCTAATTCATCAAATAATATTAAACTCTTATCTGTTGCATTTACAATAGCATTTCTGGCTTCTTTCATCTCTACCATAAAAGTAGACTCACCACTTACTAAATCATCACTAGCCCCAATTCTTGTAAATATTTTATCTATTATTGGTAGTTCTGCTGATGCAGCTGGTACAAAAGAACCAATTTGGGCCATAATAACTATTATGGCTAATTGCCTCATAAATGTTGATTTACCACTCATATTAGGCCCCGTAATTAACAATGTATTAATTTCCTTATCAATTATACAATCATTAGGAACATATTCATTTTGACTTACCATTTCTACAACTGGATGTCTACCATTCTTAATAATTATTTTCTTTTCATCTATTATTTTAGGTCTTACCCAATTATATTCTTCGCTACATTTAGATAATGAACATATAGCATCTATTTCACTTATAATACCTGCAGTTTCATTAATAAAAGCAACATCTTTTTTTACTATATTTCTAATTTCACAAAACAATTCATACTCTAAATTTATTATATTTTCTTCAGCGTTTAATATTAAACTTTCTTTTTCTTTTAATTCTGGAGAAATATATCTTTCACAATTAGCTAAAGTTTGTTTTCTTTGCCACATATACTCATCTTTAACTAAATTTTTAGAACCATTTGGTATTTCTATATAATAACCAAAAACCTTATTAAATCCTACTTTTAAATTTTTAATGCCAGTTTCTTCTTTAACTTTCGCTTCAAACCGAGCAACAAAGTCTTTACCACCACTTCTAATTAGTCTGAGTTCATCTAAATCGGGATTATAATGTTCTTTAATAATTCCGCCCTCCCTAACACTAATCGGAGCATCTTCACTTATTGATTTATCTAACAAATAAAATAATTCTCTATGAGTATTTATTTGATAATTTAAGCCTAATTTAGCAACAATATCTTTTATATCAGGTAATACACTTAAACTAATCTTCAATTGTAATAAATCTCTAGCATTCAAATTTCCATTAATTACTTTTCCCGTTAATCTTTCAATATCATATATTTTATTCAAATTATTAATAAGTTCTTCTTTTAAAATAAATTCATTATTTAATTTTTCTACCATATTTAATCGATTATTTATAATATTCTTATCTTTTAAAGGATTTAATAACCAACTTTTAAGTTTTCTACTGCCCATTGCTGTTTTACATTTATCAAGTAACCAAATCAAAGAATACATTCTTTCCTTTAATCTAATTGTTTCTACTAATTCTAAATTTCTAATAGTATGAACGTCCATTTCTAAATAATCGTTTCTTTTTAAATATTCAATATGATTTATATGACTTAAATCTTTTAATTGTCTTTCACTTATATAATAAAATAGATGTTCAACTCCATATTTTACTCGATAATCTTTAATATTATTTAAAAGTTCTTGATATTTACTATCTAATATTTTATCACTTATAGTAATTTCAATATGATATGTATTTTTAAGCAAATTAATAAATTCTGTATTATTATTATCTTGTAGTACCACTTCTTTAATATTGTAACTTAATATTTCATTAATCAATATATCCATATCATTATCAAAAGTAAGATTCGCCAAATAGCCTGTAGAAATATCCGAAATTGTTATATTTATTATATCTTGATAAAAATTAATACCAGCAATAAAAGATGAATCTAAATCATTTAATAAATCATTATCAGCAATTGTACCTTTACTAATTACATCAACAATTCCTCTTTTTACCATTCTATTGCCAGTAGTTTTTGGATCTTCCAATTGTTCACAAATTGCTACTCTATATCCTTTATTAACTAATTTTTCAATATAACTCTTAACATTATTGTGAGGGACTCCACACATTGGCACTCTCTCATTTAACCCCGCAATACGACCAGTTAAAGTAAGTTCTAATTCTTTTGAGGCAATTAGTGCATCATCAAAAAACATTTCATAAAAGTCCCCCAGACGATAAAATACTAATTCTTCAGGATATTGATCTTTAATTTCCATATATTGAGCCATCATTGGACTAAGTTTGCTTCTATCAACTTCACTACGTAACATTTTAAAACACCCGAGTGTATTATATCATATTTTAAGCTAATTTTAATCTTTTTTTATCGATAAATAAAATAATTTCTTCTAAATACATACCTGTATTAGGTACTTTAACACTTATTCTTTCATTAGTTATATTTATAGTTATTACTTCTTCATTTTCTAATATATTAAAATATATTTTATCATTTAATATTTGATATCCTGAACTTGCTTTAGTCTCTACTATATAATAACTACCTAGCACTAAATCATTAACTTCTAACATTCCCTTACTATTAGTTGCCCCACTAAAAACTAATTCATCATCACTATTATAGACATTAAACACGGTACCTTCCAAAGCTTTATAATCATCACCAAATTTATTAATAAGTAATTTTCCTTTCTTTAGATAATTGACAATATTCACTTCTTCAAGTAAATCTTCTTTAACTATAATTTTATAATAATTATCATCAATTTCATACTCTATTAAATTACTTAATTCTTTTACATAATACTTACCAATAGCTAAATTTTCAAATATTACTTCGCCGTTTTCATTAGTAATACTAACACTTATTAAGTTTTTGTCACTATCAAACAAACCTATTTCAATACCTTTAGCAAATACAATTTCCTTATTTTCTAATTCTTTATACTTAATTACTTTAATACTCCCCTTCTTTAATTCATTTTCTACCTTTACCATTTCCATACTTCCTTCATTTAATTCATTTAATACAACATTTACTTCAATATAATCATCATTAACAATATATTCATCTCTAACACTTAATTCTTTAATATAATATTTTCCAACATTTAAGCCCGTAAATATTATTTCCCCTAATTCATTGGTTTTATTAGTACACAATAAATTTTTATTACTATCATATAAGCCAAATTCTATATCTTTAGCTAACTTTTCTACTAATATATTATCATCTATTACTTCTTGATATTTAATTATTTTAATACTACCCTTTACTTGTTCATTATAATAATTAGTATTAGTAATTTCAGAATCAATATTTACTTCAACTACTTCATCATTTACTACATATCCAGGAAGTACTTGATTATTATCTTCTTTTAAATAATAAGTACCAATACTTAAATTATTAAATGTAGCAATTCCATCTTCATTAGTTAGTGATGTACTAACTAAATTATTATCACTATCATATAATAAAAATTTAATATTACTCTTATTAATGTTTTCTAATGTATCCATATCTTTTTTTTGAACTATTAACTTACAAGGAATAATATTTATATTAAATTGATATGTAATATCCGGTAGCATACCTACTCTTAAAACATTTTGACTAACATCATCAATATAAACTATTGGTATATCATCATAATTAGTACTTTTTCTAACTAAATCTATTTTATAACTGCCGACTTTTGTAGCATCAATTTGCAAAGTATTATCATCTATATTGACTATATCACTATTGTTAACGACTTCAAATTTTTTTAATACCTCATTAGTATCATAAATATTTAAAGTATCACCATAATATAGTGTTTGATTAATTATGTTTGGTAACACTTTATGTAATTTAACTAAATTTTCTATTTCTTTTATTTCTTGAACATATAAAGATTCATCAATATTACCCCCGAGCGTATCCGTAAAATAAAATTGAGCATTCGGAGCAACTTTCCTCCAAATCATTATTTGGGTAATATAATACCAAAAATCTTCTGTGTGTCCTTCATACATATAACCATAGTAAGCAATTAAAGTAATGTCTTCCCAAACCTCATTACTAATACCTAGTTTATCCAATACATCATCGCGATATTCTTGATAATCATATCCTTGAATTAAACCAACAAAAGGTTCCAAGCAATAAGAAAAAGCATCATCACTAACCCTTCTTATAAAAGATCCTTGTTTATCAGTTATATTGCCATCTTCATCAATTTTTCTAATAAACATTCCCGGAATTAATTCTCCTCCATAAAATTTTTCGGTTGTAGCATTAACACTACTAACAATACATAAAAAACTCATTAAAAAAAATATTATTTTTTTCATTTTCTAAAACCTCCTTTTTAAAATATTTTTTTTAATATGATAAATTTCATTTATCACCTCCTTCTACTAAATAATTACAATTTTTTTAGGACATTTACTTCTTTTTTTGATAACTTTTTTTCAAATTTTTTTATTTTATCAAAAATTTCCCAGAAATACGCCAAAAAATAAGTGTATTTTATTGTGTAAATGTTTACATCACTTTACGCTAATTTACATCTTTTTTTTCAAGAAACGCAATAATTTTTGGAGAAAAAATTAGAACACATTACCAATCCATTGTCAAGAAAAAACTAACACATACAACTAATTTGGGATTATCAAATAATTATTTTTCAAGAAAATTAATTTTAAGATTGAATTTAATATTGTTAAATAGTCATTATTAGTGTATAATATTTTTAGTATAAGGGTATGTGTGATACAGATGTTTAGAGATTTTGATTATGAAAATAAACCTGTTGTTGATGTTGTTAATGAAATGATTATTGATGCAATTAATAAAAAAGCATCAGATATTCATTTTGATCCAACAGAAAATGAACTTAATGTCCGCATTAGAATTGATGGGGAACTTTTAGAATATGCTAAAGTTCCTAATTTTGTTAAGAAAAATTTTTTAACTAGAATAAAAATTATTTCTGGTATGAATATTACTGAAACAAGACTTCCTCAAGATGGAGCTATTAAAAATTTAACCGATGCTAGTGGACTAGATTTGCGTGTTTCTTCTCTTCCTATAGTTGATGGGGAAAAAATAGTTATTCGTATTTTAAATTATTCAATGAGTAATAATGGCTTAGAAAATTTAGGATTATCTGAAGAAAATTTAGAAAAAATTCATAAATTATTAAAAATGCCAAATGGTATTATTTTGGTTAGTGGTGCTACTGGTACTGGTAAATCTACTACTGTTTATGCAATGTTACAAATACTTAATACGGTATCTAAAAATATAATTACAGTTGAAGACCCGGTTGAAATGAAAATACCTGGTATTAATCAAGTACAAGTCATGAGTGATATTGGCCTTACTTTCGGTAATACTCTAAGAAGTATCTTGCGTCAAGACCCGGATATCATAATGATTGGAGAAATTCGTGATGATGAAACTGCTCGTATTGCCGTTCGAGCATCAATTACTGGGCACTTGGTACTTTCAACAATCCATACCAATAACTCTCTTAATACAATTGAAAGATTACTAGATATGGAAGTTGAACGTTATCTACTTGGTTCCGCCCTAACTGGCATTATTGCTCAAAGATTAGTTAAAAAATTGTGTCCAAAATGTCGTGCTAGTAGACCTACTACAAATTATGAAAAAGAATTATTTAGAAAAGTATTAAATAAAGAAGTTGATGCTATTTATACACCTCAAGGTTGTAGTGAATGTATTAATGGTTATAGTGGTAGAACTGCTCTACATGAAGTACTTGTATTAAACCAAGAAATTAGAGATGCTATCACTAATAATATTAGAAAAAATGAATTAAGACATTTGGTTTATGATAAACATGTAACAAGCCTTCTTAAAGACGGTTTGGAAAAAGTTGTTGCTGGTATAACTAGTATTGATGAAATTCTTAGAGTTATTGATGTTGAAGATGACTTTGGAGAAGATGATGAAGATATTAAAGCAGCTTTAATTGGTAAAACACAAATGAGTACTGCTGATGAAATATTGAATGCTAATAATCCAGTAAATGGAACAACTAATGAAATTGAATCATTATAAAAAGTCTGAAAATTAATCAGACTTTTTTCTTGTTCTAATATTTGGTTTAGAAGTAACTACATAAAAGTAATTATCTCCGAGAGTTGTTCCTTCACTTATAAATGGTTCTACTAACTTATCTTCAAGAAAAGACAATTCTCTTTTCTTTTTAAGAATATCAGAATCATACGTACTACCATATATACCTAAAGTTATTGATTCTCCCAAATTATGAAGAGTATCTAATCCTTTAATATAATTTCTATTATAAGGATTTTGAGTTATATAATTAAAATATTCTAAAATTGGTTCGGTATTACCATTTGAATATTTAATTTTAGGCATACCATTTTGAACTAGAAAAGTACCATTAGTAACCTTTTTTAAAGAAGATAAACCATAGGGATATTCACTAATCATTGCTATTGGTGTGTTATTTGTTATGGTATCAAGTCCACCTTTATTTACTTCAACACCATATTCATTAATTTCGCTATTACCAACAATTTCTTTAATAAAATTCAAATAAATTTTCCCTTGGCTTTGTCTTAAATCTAACCAATCAGCCATTTCACTAATACTAACACTATCTAAAGGGCGATTTTCTCCTATACTTTCTAAATATTGCAGTATTAATAAATCATAATATTTTTCCACTATTTCATCCTCCTTAAATGGTTTTCTACATCTACTTTTCTGTGATATTCCTCTAAAGTAATCCCTTCCGCATATAAAATTGTTGCCATTTCAACACCTATAAAACGATAATGCCACCATTCATATTTAAAACCAGTTACATCTTCTTTTTCTTCAGGATA
>CALVKM010000022.1 GCA_944332705.1 uncultured Bacilli bacterium | reverse complement strand
TAAAAAACACTCAAAATCAAATTTAACAACTAAGTTCCCGTATTAAAAAATACGGGAACTTACAATTTAATTCAAAGCAAGCATTATAATGTTTGCTTTTTTCTTGGAATGAGTGTACAATATTTATGTGGTGATATATGGATAGTTTAACATTTAGAAGAATTTGCGCGTATGCTCTTGATTATATTTTTATAATTTTACTTACTACTATGGTAAGTGAGTTAAGATTTTTAAATCCTAGTTATGATGAATATGTAAGTACTTATAATGATTATGCTTTGATCTATAAAGAAGTTGCGGATGGTAATTTGGATGCTGTTATTAGTGATGAATTTGAAAATATTTATTATAATTTAGATAAATATAGTGTGTCGGTATCTATTAGTACAATAGTTATCTATTTATTATATTTTGTTGGATTTCAAAAATGGAATCATAATCAAACATTAGGTAAAAAAGCTTTCAATATTAGTGTTACAAGTAAAAATAAAAAAGTAAGTATTTGGCAAATGTTACTTAGGACTTTAATTATATATAATGTTATATTTGAAGTATTAAGTTTACTTGCTTTATGGATATTTGATGTTAGTATATATTTATATGTTGATATGGCTTTAACATTTATAGCAATGGTTTTCTTTTATATTAATGGTGGTATTGTTATATTTAGTAAAAAGCATTTAGGAATTCATGATTTAATATGTAAAACAGAAGTTAAGGAGTGTGTTAATAATGGCAATTGATAAAGTAAAAGAATATTTTAAAGAATTTGATAGAAAACAAGATGTACTTGAATTTAATGAATCTAGTGCGACTGTTCATGATGCGGCATTAGCGATAGGATGTGATGAAACTCATATTGCTAAAACAATGTCTTTTTGGGTAGATGATAATCCTATACTTATAGTTTTAGCTGGGGATACTAAAGTTGATAATCCTAAATATAAGCAAAAATTTAGTTGTAAAGCAAAAATGATTCAAGCTGATGAGTTAGAAAATGTTATTGGTCATGCCGCTGGGGGAGTTTGTCCTTTTGCTATAAAGGAGGGAGTTACTGTTTATTTAGATGAATCATTAAAAAGATTTGAATATGTATATCCTGCTTGTGGGAGTGCAAATAGCGCTATAAAACTAACTATTTCTGAATTAGAAAAATATTCAAATTATAAAGAATGGATAGATGTTGGCAAAATAAAAGAAGGCTAAGTTGTCTTCTTTTAATTATATAATGTTCTTAATCTACCTTTACCAAGGTTTTCTATTGGAGTATCAACTTTATAATCAACAGTTGTTCTGATAAGTTGATATTTAAGTTTTAAATACATAACCATATTTTTATAAATATCTATAGCTTCATCATATAACTCATCTAAAATAGCTGATACACAAGGAACTAAAAAATTTCTAGCTATTTCTAAAGCTGTGATATATACATCTTGTTCATTTAAAATATTTTCACTTATTTTTGGCCCAATTTGATCATATTCTATTAATAATGGTAAATATTCAGGATTTTGTTTTAAATAATTTTCTCGAAACTCTCTTAAAGTAGTTAGAATAAAACAATCATCAGCGTATCCAAGGACATTACAAACTATTGTTGTAATATAACAGCCGGCTTTTTGGTATCCTTCTTTAACATTATTTTTTATAAAGTCCGAACAAGCACTTCTTGTTGGTGGGTAATATTTGCCCTTTTTATTACAATAATGTTCATTACCCCATTTAGGTGTTCCTTTAATATCATATAAAGCACATTCTCCGCAAAAGTTTGCCATAAATCCCCCTTTCAGATTGAATATTATTTTATCACAAAGCTAGATTTAAGTCAAATTATTTACAAATAATAAAATATTAGTTGTTTAATTTGGCATATTTTGATATAATTTAATAGGTAATGTATTATGGCAAGAAGAAGGAAAAAGAAAAATGCCAATAAACTATTGGTATTAATATTTTGTTTTTTATTAAGTTATTTTGTTTATTATGCTTATGAAAAATATTTAGCTTCAACAGAAAATTATATAGTTAATTCCTACAGCTTAGAAAATATTCCAAAGTATAATGGTAGCGGTTATGTTTATATAAATGATAATACTCCAACATTTACTGATGAAGAGAAGAATACTACTGAGACGTTTGAATATTATAGTCCTTTGGATAATCTTGGTAGATGTGGCACGGCTTTTGCCAATGTTTCTAAGGATACGATGCCAACTGAAGATAGAGAGAGCATATCAAGTATTAAACCTAGTGGATGGCAAAGTGTAGAATATGACATAGTTAGTGGTGGGTATTTATATAATCGTTGTCATTTAATTGGTTTTCAACTTGCAGGAGAAAATGCCAATGAGAAAAATTTAATTACTTGCACAAGATATATGAATGCTACAACTATGCTTCAGTTTGAAACTGAAGTGGCTAATTATATTGAGGAAACTAATAACCATGTATTGTACCGAGTTGCTCCATATTATGAAGGAGATAATTTGGTAGCAACCGGTGTTTCTATTGAAGCATATTCAGTTGAAGATAATGGTGAAGGGATATCTTTCAATGTCTTTGTTTATAATGTTGAACCGGGGATAATCATTGATTATGCTACTGGAGAAAGTGAGTTGGAATAATGATTTTTATTATTGCAGATACCCATTTTGGTCATGCTAATATAATTAAATATTGTAATAGACCATTTAATGATGTAGTTTCAATGGATGAGAAATTAATTAAGAATTGGAATAGTGTAGTAAAACCAAATGATATTGTATATCATCTTGGTGATTTTGCTTTTAAAAATTATCAAAATAGTAATATAACTAATTTAGTGAATAAATTAAATGGTAAAATTTATTTAATCCGTGGAAATCATGATCGTAGTTCAATTGCTTTTTATAATAATCATGGTTTAGAAGTTATACCTACTAAAACTTTATTAGAAGATAAGAAATTTATATTATCTCATCGTCCTATCCCTGATAAAGATATACCTGATGGCTTTATCAATATTCATGGTCATATTCATAATAAACCAATTGGAGATGAAGATTTTAGTCCTGAGTTACACAAATGTATATCAGTAGAATTAATAGACTATAAACCAATTGAATTATAAATCACGATAAAAGTTTTCAAAAATGAAACTTTTATCTTTTCATTTAGTTAACTTTGTGTTATAATTATTATATGGTTTACATGGAGGTAATTATGAAAGAGCTATATGCACCGGAATTGGATAGATATTTAAGAGTGTTGGAAGTAAGAAATTTAAATAGTCAATCCTGTAGTAAAAAAACAAAAGTCAAAATCAATGAATTGTATGAAGTAATGGATTTAATAGAGCCTCAACCTTATGGGGATAATTTAAAAATATTATATTTTACTGTACCTAGAGGGGATATAACTCATTATGGTAATTATGAGGAATTAAAAAAAGATGGAGAAGTAAAAAGTTATAAAGAATTTGAAAAGTTTTTTCAAGAAGACTATCCAGATTCTTTATATTGGTATAAATTAGTAGTTACAAGTAATGAAAACTATCGCGTTGTAAGTGTTAATCGTAATTTGATAGTTTATACTAATTTAGATGACGAATTACCTTATGACATACCATATTTGAATGATTTATTAGATTTTATAATTGTTCAAGCTAAGAAAAGTATTAAATTGATGAAAGATGGTATATATAATGATTATGTAAAAAATAATTTATCTTTTAAAAATAGATTTGGTGTTATTAAAAGAAGTGATTATTGGAATATCTACCCAGAAGTAGAAAAAGAATTATATGAAAAAATAAACGAGAATGAGATTAGTGACTTTGTTAAATATGCCAGAAGTAAAACTGAAGATAGAATTAAAGAAATGAATGCTAGTATGTATTTTGAATGGGTAAAAATAGCTCTTGAAGCTATAGGATATGAAGTTTCTAATATGGCTGCCAAAGAAGTATATCTTAAATATGCTGATGGGAGAGATAATGGATTAAGCAGTTTATCCGATTTAGATTATGAAGCTTTTGCTAATTGGTATTTGGATAATCAGTGGCATTTTGATCATACTTTTGAAATAGTCCCTGGATATTCTTTCTCCCGTATTAATTTAATGGTATTGAAAGATGAATTAGGTTATTTTTTGGCAATGAGTGATGTAATATTATGTCATGTAGAAATTGCTAAAATTTATCTGGCGTTACACTCTAAATCTATTCCCATAATAATATATAATGTGGATGCCTTAAAAAAAGCTTTACTTGGAGAAGATTATTTGGGAATGGTTCCCGAAGACGTTTTTTTGGTAAATTGTGAAAATTATTTTGTTGGACCATATAAACCACGACAATTTATTCATACAGATAAAACCTTATTAAATCACATAATTTGGGAAAATATTGAAAAAAGCAAATTAAAAGATATAAATTGATTGAAAGTGTGTTATAATATAATAAAGAACAACAAAGTTATTTGTTATTCTTAGTATTTTTCATATCCACTCTTGGAGGTAAAGTTTTGAATTCTCGTTTTACATAAAATTCGAATGGTTCAACACCTAAGGCTTGGGATAATAATTCCAGTTTCTCAAAAGATGGAGTATGATGTCCTAATTCAAGTTGGCTTATATAAGTTACACTTGTGTCTGTTAGTTCAGCAACTTTCTCTTGGGTATATTTCTTGCGAAATCTAAAGTACTTAACATTGTTGCCAAAAATTAAATTCAATTTCATAATCGTATCACCTAACTACTATTATGATACGATTTTTAAATAATACACTCCAGTAAGTATTAGTGCAAAAAATATTACATGGAGATTTTGAGAGAGGGAAGAAGAGAAAATGAAAGAAAACGCAAACAAAAAGAAAGGAGAATTTAAGGAATTTAATGTTATTTTTACTAAAAATCAGCTAAGAGATTATTTAATCCCCTTAATAAGTGCTGATATTAATTATACTATTAATACTGATAATATTACTATTAATAGTAGTCATAATATTTACACTATTGGTGTAATAAATGATAATAACTACTATTGGGCGTTAAAAGTAAATAATAAATTGTATTTAATTGTTAATTTAAAAAATGGTATTGAAATTATATTAAATGTTATAAATGATATTGAAAATAGAGAAAATAATATATACCCAGATAAATATATAAGTTTTCTTGATTTGCTTAATTTAATGCAAAACAATATTTTTCCTAATTTAGTGGAACTTACTTTAGTTGATAAACATGCATTATATAAATATGATGGAGAACAAGACTACTATTTAGTTAATAAAGAAGATGAAAGTCAAAATTTTCAATTGTTTTTAGGTGATTCTATAAGTGATATAGGAAAATTAAGAAAAAATATTAGAATAGTTAAATAGACCGCTATTTATTATTTAATATTAAATAATGTAATGTTATAATTAACTTAACAAATATATTTGTAGGGAGGAATTAATGAAAAAGATTTTATTATTTTTGCTACTTGGTATTACACTTATAGGGGTAACTGGGTGTGAAGGAAAAGAAAACAACATTCAAGAAGAGGAATACAATGAAGAATTAGTGAGTTGTTTAGAAAATCAACTTGGGGTTCATATTTTAACTGAACAAGATGATTTAGTAGAAATACTTTTAAGTGATATTAAAGATAGTGATGAAGCTATTAGTTATTACAAAGGATATAGAGCTAGTCAAAATCCTGATAATTTATATGTTTTAATTGTTTGGAAAGATAAAATATACAGCTTTGATGAAATAAAAGAAGTAGAAGAATATTTTTATTCTAAATATGATGAATATCAAGAATATAGCATATCATCTGAAGACATTTCAATTTATATTCATAATGATTTTAATGATATAGATTTTGAAGAATTAAAAAAGGCTTGTATAAGTGATAAAAAAGAAGCCACTCAAACATTCCCAGAGGATATTTCTGATGAGATAAGTAATACTGATAAAATAATTGTTAAATATGATGGTTATGAACTTGGTACAATAACTAGTATTGATGTAATAGATGAAATTTTAGGTGTTGTTGTAAATAGCAAAAGATATGGTAATGATTTTTTAGCTGATAATTATATTTATAAACTTGAACTTTATAGTGATGATGATTTAGTTGATACAATTGGTTTGTGGGCAGATGGAAAAAGAGTATCATCATTAAATAATAATACTGATTATTATGTTACAGATGAGGATTTAAGAAAAGTTATTGAAGATGGTATAGATTATAAATTTTATAATATAACAGAATATTCTGATAATTGTGAGGATGAAACATATTTAATATATTCTGATAATTCTTATAATTATTATTTAAATTGTGCAAATAGTGATGGTGTATTAATAACTTTTGTTACTAGTAATAAGAAAATGAATATTGAATATGTAATGGATAATAATTATATAGATATAAAAGTACTTGCTAGAGATTATCCAGATTTAATAACTAGAGAAAGATAATAGTTTTATATGCATTAGTACATTGAAACTATTTTTTAATATCTTTAAATGTTTATTTTTGATATAATTTTGATATAATATAGTTAAGATGGTTTGTGCTCGCATAATCTTATTTATCATTTACAAAAATTTTAAGGAGGAAGTATGAAAGTATTATTAAATGTTTCACTAGAGAGATTAGAAAAAAATGTTAATCGTCAGATACTTGTTGATGAAGCAATTAGATTAGATGATTTATGTGAAGGTATCATAATATCTTTCGGAGGCAATTTAATACCATGTTATGATATTGAGTGTGATAATAAACAATATGGATATGAAGAGTTAGAAAAAAAGTATTTAAATGATTTTAAGTTAAAGAAAAATAAGAATATAAAATTATTATATAATTTAAATAAATACTATATATTTAATATAAACATTGATAATATATATGCTAGTGATACATTTGATTATTTTGAAGTACAAAGTGGATGTGGAGAAATATCTGATCAAATAAGTTCATTTGAATTAAAAGATATTTATGAATTTCCAGATGATTACTTAAAAAAAAGCCAAAAAGAATTAAAATATAGAAATTTTGATTATTTGACTAATAGAGAAATTGTATCAAGGTATTTAGAGGAGAAAAAAACTAGAAATAAACCACAACATTATATATTTAATGTGTCATTAAATGGTTTTGCCAAGGAGATAAAAAGAAAGATTGTTGTGAATAATGATATAACAGTTGATACTTTTTGTTATAAAATAATTAAATCAATGCGAGGAGAAATGTATCATCAATATAATTTAAAGTTACGTAAAAATTATTTAGATGATTTGTTTAATGATGTTCCTTTATATTATTTGAATTTAAAAGAAAAAGAGAAATTACAAATACGCTATGATTGGGGAGATAGTTGGGATTTTAATATTAGTTTGAGTAAAATAGTTGATGGATATAATGATTTGCCATTTGAAGTAATTTCTGGTGCTGGTTATGGGATTATAGAAGATTGTGGAGGTTCTTGGGCTTTATGGGAAATATTTAGTGGTGAAAATCTAGAGTGGGGTAAATATGATATTAATGATTTTGATTTGGACAAGTGCAATAAAAGTGTTAATGGAGAGAGGTTATGAATATTAATTTTGAAAGTACTATAGGTTATGAGATATCTAAAAGAGGTTATGAATATTATAAAAATAATTTAGTAAGTGATGTTTCTAAAGAAGAATTTGGATATAGTGCTAAAGTTATGGGCAGTAAAGTTTATAATGTATCTGTAAAATTAGCTGAAAACATCTTTTTAGGGGGATCTTGCACATGCCCTTATAATGAGACTGGAGATTATTGTAAACATATTGCGGCTTTACTTTATTATTTAAATGAGCATGAAATAGATCCTTTAAAAAATATAATTGATGAAATAGATATTAAAGATTTAAAAGGATTTTTATATAATATATTAAATAAAAATGAAAATTTAATGGATGATTTTCGAATTAATTTTAGTAATCATTTTCCTAAACTTGATAAAAATATATATGTTCGTAAAATATATAATGATATTGAAAATTGTTGTGATTATCATGGTTTTATAAGTTATGGAAATGTTGATGATTATGAACAAGCAATGCTAAAATATATTTATGAAGCTAGTAATTTAATTAGTACTAAGGATTATGAGACAGCTCTTATTATAATTAGTACAATTCTTAATAGCATACCAGAAACTGCAATTGATGATTCTGATGGTTCAACTGGTTTAATCAGTGAACAATGTTTAGAACTTCTAGGAGAAATTTTAGAAGAAAATGATAATAACCTTATTAAAGATGAAATATTAGAATATATATTAGATGATTTAAGCACCTTACATTTATATAATAATAGTATAGATTTATTTCCATTATTAGAGTATTATCTTGATGATGATGCATATAAAGAAACTATCAAAAAGTCTTTGGAAGATGCTTTAGAGAAAACCAAAGATAAAGAATATTTTTTTGGTCGTAAAAAATATGTAAAACTTTTAATAGACTTGTATATTGAAGATAATGAAATAGATAAAGTAGATTCTTTATTAGAAAAATATTCTATGGATTCTGAAGTATGCATGATGCTTATAGATAAATTATTAGATGAAAATAAAATAGATAAAGCTATAAATATATTAAAAAATAAAATAACTGATGATATCTATGAATCTAGAACCTATGCGGAAAGACTAGAACAAATATATTATGATAATAATATGGTAAAAGAATATAAAGAATTATTATATGAAGAGTTATATAAATATAAAAAATATGATATGGAAATTTATAAAAAAATAAAAAATTTATATACATCAGTTGATTGGATAAAATAAAGAGATAAAATTATTAAGAAAGTAAAAGAAGACAAATTTTATAATAGGGTATTAAATGATATTTATGTAGAAGAAAACATGATTGATGAACTTTTTTTAAACTTGAAAGATTCATCAATGGATAATATATTTCCTTATGAAAAATATTTAGTTGAAAATTATAATAATGAATTATTAGAAATTTACAAAAATTTAATTTTAAATAAAGCCAAAAATGTAACAGGACGAAGTAATTATCGTAATCTTGCAATTAATGCCAAAAGATTAATGGATTTTGATAATGGATATGAAGTATTAGAAGATTTATTAAATATTTTAAATGAAAATGTATTTCGTAATAAACCTGCAATGAAAGAAGAATTTGGATATATATTTGATTTAGATTATTTTCTAAAATAAATTATTCTTTACCACACAATGTATCTATATCCATGTTATAAAGTTTAGCTAGAAGAACTAATCTATCAATAGGTAGAATAGTAAGTCCATTAAAATATCTATGACAAATAGAACGACTACAACCTATGTTGTTGGCAATATCTGTAAATGACTGATGTCGTTCGGCTTATATTACCATGATGGAATAGGAACATATACAAATGCGGATCAAGAAGCGGGGGATAATTCATATCGCTATGCTGGAGCAAGTCCAAATAATTATGTATGTTTTGGTTCAGATGAAGAAGTATGCTCAAACGATAACTTATATCGAATAATTGGAGCATTCGATGATGATAATGATAAGGTATATAATGTTAAATTAATTAAGTATGATTATGTAACTAGCGAGATGCTAGGAACTAATGGTAGAGATTATGCTAATAATTATTCATTTTATACCACATATTATAAAGGCACTATGGATACCAGTACTATAGCATATCGCTGGAATTATGATACAAGTGTAAGTAGTAATGGCTCAAATAACTGGACAACAAGTGAATTTAATACAATAAATTTAAATACAAATTATTGGAATTATTTAGGAGCAACTTGGCAAAATTTAATAGCACCAACAGCATGGCATCTTGGAGGAATGCCTTCAAATGGTAATACAGCCAAAGCGTTTTATGATGGCGAAAGAAATAATGCGGGAT
Organism: uncultured Bacilli bacterium; assembly: GCA_944332705.1. Classification (GTDB taxonomy): domain Bacteria; phylum Bacillota_I; class Bacilli_A; order RF39; family UBA660; genus Onthocola_B. Next base: position 6,338 of record CALVKM010000022.1, on the reverse strand, counting down.
ATGGAAGTAATCCGATTTGCTTATTGGCAAAGATACCTCCGATATTTTAGGAGTTTTTCTAAAATCTATTTTAATTTGTTCAGTACTTGAATATTTCACATCATATTTTATGGAAAAATTATTTAAAGTTAGATGGTGGGATTTATTCTAAAAGAAAGTTTAATATTAATGGTAGAATTTGTTTAGAAACAATGATTCCTTTTGGCTTGCTTGGTACAATTGTAGTATATTTCATACATCCTTTAATAATAAAGTTTGTTAATTTATTTAGTAGTAATGCGATAATTGTATTAGCAATTATTTTATTTGTTATTTATATTGTTGATAATGTATTATCATTTAATGTAATGAATAAAATAAAAAAAGAAATAAAAAGACATAGCGGAGATAGTACAGAAATAATAAAAAAACAAATAACTGAATGGCTTGAAGCTAATTCAATTCTTTATAGACATTTGAAAAAGGCTTATCCTAAATTTAGGATAATCGAAAGATTAAAGAAATTATAATGAGGAAAATACTAGCAATGTCTAGTTTTTTTGTTATAATATATTTGAACGGAGGTATAAAAGTGCGTAAATTAATTATAATGCGAGGAGCTATGGGATGTGGTAAATCAACATTTATTAAAGAAAATAATTTAGAAAAATATACATTATGTGCTGATACAATTAGATTAATGTTTAATGCTCCAGAAATGAATTTTAATTATAAAGAAGATATTCCGCAATATAACAATAAAAAAGTATGGGATTTGTTATTTTCTATTTTAGAAGAGCGAATGAAAAAAGGAGAATTTACTATAATTGATGCTGCTCATGCTAAGGTAAGTGAATCATTCCCTATATATAAAAAATTAGCCGAAAAATATAGATATCGTTTGTATGTAATTGATTTTACAGATATCCCTACCCAAGAAGTTTATAAAAGAAATAAAATGCGTGAAGAATATAAACAAGTAGATGAAAAAGTTATTGATAGAGCTTATAAATTATTTGCCAAGGAAAAGGTGCCTTCATCTTTTAAAGTTGTTAAACCAGATGATTTTGGAGAAATAATTTCTAATAAAATAGTAAATTTAGATAAATATGAAAACATTCAAATATTTGGAGATATTCATGCTTGTGCAGAAACACTAAAAGAATATTTTAATGAGTTTCCATTTAATGAAAATACCTACTATATCTTTACAGGAGATTATTTTGATCGGGGATTAGAAAATTATGAAACTTTTAAATTACTTACAGAGCTTATGAATCATGATAACACTTTATTTTTAGTGGGTAATCATGAATATGAATTATATAAATATTCAAGTGATGATGAAGTAAAAATAGATTATAATTTAACTAATACTATAAAGGAATTTAATGGGTATAATGTTAAGAAAAGTGAAATTAGAGGTTTTGTTAAAAAACTATCGCAAATAGCTTATTTTACATTTCATGATAAAACTTATTTAGTAACTCATGGTGGTATTCCTTATATGCCTAAGAAATCTTTAGATTTTTATAGTACTAATACTTTTATATACGGCACTAATAAATATGAAGATGATATAGATAAAGTATATAATGAATTTATGAAGAGTGAAAATAATAAAGTATATCAAATTCATGGACATCGTAATTTCTATAAATATAAATTTAATGATTTTGAATATTCCTTTAATTTAGAAGGCGATATAGAAAATGGGGGTTATTTAAGAGTACTTATATTAACTAATAATAATTATGAATATAGAGAAATTAAAAACAATATTTATAATCCTAATTTAAAAGAAGAAACAGCAGTATTTAATTTAATGAATGATTTAAGAAGCAATAAATATGTTTTTGAAAAAGATTTGGGAGATAATTTATCATCATTTAATTTTTCTAAAGAAGCCTTTTATAATAAAGTTTGGGATAAAGAGACAACTAAAGCTAGAGGGTTATTTATTGATACTTTAAATTATAAAATAGTGGCTCGTAGTTATAATAAGTTTTTTAAAGTTAATGAAAGAATAGAAACAAATCTAGATAATTTATATAAAACTTTTGTATATCCTGTTAATTTTTATTTGAAATATAATGGATTTTTAGGAATACTTTCGGTATTTAATGATGAACTATTTTTTGCATCCAAAAGTACTAATACTGGAGAATATGTTAAATATTTTAAAGATATATTTTATAAACTCTTTAATGAAGAACAAATTAAGGCTATGAAAGAAAAAATAATTAAAGATAATGTATCTTTAGTATTTGAAGTAATAGATCATTTACATGATCCACATATCATCGAGTATAATAAAGACAAAATAGTATTATTAGACATAATTAAAAATACAGTAGAATTTAATAAAGTAACATATCCTGAACTAAAAGAATTTGCTAATTCTATTAATATTGAAGTAAAAGAATTAGTTTATACGGCAGAAAATATAGATGATTTTAAGAATTGGTATGAACTCATAGCAAGTGATGATTATAAATTGAATAATGAATATATCGAAGGTTTTGTTATTGAAGATAGCAATAATTTAATGGTTAAAACTAAAACAAAGTATTATGATTTATGGAAGAGTCTTAGAACTAAAATGGAAAGAGCAATTAAGAACAATAAGTTTAATACTAAAAGTAAAGATGAATTAGAAATTAAATTTATGACTTATTTAAAAGATAAATATCAAAATCAAAATGTAGATATAAAGGGTATTAATGTAATTAAGGAAAGAAGTGAGTTTGAAAATCAAAAATAAATCTAGTATGTTTTACTAGATTTATTCATTTTCAATTATTTTAGATAATTCTTCACCAATTTGTTTGATTACACCAACAACTAAAGCATTACCCATCATGAAATATCTTTTTTTGTCACTCATTCCAGTATTAGTCCAATTATCAGGAAATCCATTTATTCTTTCACATTCTAAAGGGGTAAGTAATCTTAATTTATCAGTTTTATAATCGTTTATAACATGTGTTGTTCTACTTAAACTACTTTCACTTGTTAGCATTGTTCTAGCGGGAGCATCTAAATTATCAGGAAAAGGCATTGAGCCTTCGGAATACCAATAATTTTCTCCATTTGGTTTAATCCTTGGTATTTTTTTGCTTCCTTTTAAATATTTGAATTTTTCTAGTTTTTCATCTGATAGAAAATATTTAACATCGACAATGTCAGTTTCTCTAATATTTTTTAATGGTATTGGTTCAACTTTTTTTGCTTCTGTTTTAATTGTATAAACATAACCATTTAGCATAACTCCAGAATTAAAAAATTGATTTTTATAATTATTGGTTATGTCTATTAAGTCTTTATATTCGTTTAAGTTTATTTCATTAATATCTAGTGTATTTTGGATAGGAAATTGTTTGGCAAAAATACCAGTTTTAGTTATTATATTATCGAAACTATTTTTTGTTAATTTTTTAAAATATTTAGTGCTTTTATGAAAAGCAACAATATATGTTCTTCTTCTTTTTTGGGCATATCCATAATCCGCGGCATTGATAATTCGCCATTCAACGCCATAGCCTAAATCACTCAGACTTTTAAGTATAATAGCAAAATCTCTTCCTCTTTGAGATGCTGGAGAAATAAGTAATCTATCAACATTTTCTAAAAATAGAAATGGTGTGTGTTTAGCTTTTATAGTATCAATTATTGCCCACCATAAAACACCTTTTTTACCTTCAATGCCTTTGCTACCCGATAGAGTTCTGGCAACAGAGTAGTCTTGACAAGGAAATCCTCCAACTAAAAGGGAGTGGTTTGGAATAGTGCTTTTATCAACTTCAAATATATCAATATTTGATGTATCAATACTTCCAAATCTTTTAACATAGCAATCATAAGCTTCTTGAGACTTAGTTGCGGGTTCCCATTGATTAGCCCAAACAAATTTCCAGTTGGTTTGTTCAGAAGCTTTATTATTGATTAATGAAACATTGTTTAAACCACATCTAAATCCACCGACACCTGCAAATAATTCAATTACTGTTTTTTCCATTTTCATCATCCTTTTATAGACATTTAAATTTATTTATTATATAATAAAAACAATCTATATATTATTTTATAACAAATTCGTTAGAAAAACAAGATCAAAAGGAGAAAAAATGTCAAAAAAATACACTGAAGAAGAAATAAGAACAATTGCTTTATCTTTAATAGGTAAATCTTTTAAGGAATTAAAGAAAATTGATTTGCAAAAATTTGAAGATGATGAAGAAGCTTCTAAAAATAAAGCATTTTTTGGACATCTACTTGAAGAAGATGTTTATGATATAGCTATGAATTCTTTTTCTCGTCCTGATTTTGAAGATGCAAATGTTGAATTGAAAGTAACACCATACAAAAAAAATAAAAACGGCAGTTTATCTGCTAAAGAAAGATTGGTTTTAAATATTATTGATTATATGTCAGAATATAAATATAATTTTGAAAATTCGCATTTTATGTTTAAGAATAGTAGAATACAAATAATATGGTATTTATGGGAAGAAAATAAGAAAAAAGAAGATTTAAGAATTACTAATGAACTTTTTTATCAATTTCCTAATGAAGATATAGAGACAATAAAAAAAGATTGGGAATATATTATAGAAAAGATTAAAGCGGGAAAGGCTCATGAGTTATCAGAAGCAGATACAATGTATTTGGGAGCTTGTACTAAAGGTGCTAATAAAGAAAGTGTACGAAAACAGCCTTTTTCAAATATATTAGCTAAGCAAAGAGCATTTTGTTTTAAACAATCATACATGACTGGTTTAGTAAGAAAATATATTGGTGATTACGCAGATGTTGAAAAAATACTCAATAAAAACGAAACTATGCCAGAATTTATTGATAATATAATTAATAAATATAAAGGTAAAACTAAAACTGAACTAATGGAAGAGTTAAATGTTAACAGTAATGCTAAAAATGTTTTAAGTATTATTATTAATAGAATGTTTAATGTTAAATCGGATTTAAAAAATACAGATGAATTTATAAAAGCTAATATAGTTCCTAAAACTATTAGAATTGAAGAAAATGGTAGAATTATAGAATCATTATCATTTCCATATTTTAAATTTACAGATGTGTTAAATGTTGATTTTGAAGATTCTTTTATTAAAGAATCTTTAGAAACAACTAAATTTATGTTTTTTGTTTTTAAAAAAAATGATAACGATTATGTGTTTAAGGGAATTAAATTATGGAATATGCCTGAGAATATTATAGAGAACAATGTTAAATCAATGTATAACAAGACTAAAGAAGTTATTAGAACAGGTAATATTGTTAAATATATTGATGATAGAGGAAGAAGAATAACCAATTTTACAGGTTTAAAAGATAATGGTGTTTGTCATGTGAGACCTCATGGAAGGAATAGTAATGATACTGCTTTATTACCTGTTAAAGACAAATTGACGGGGTTAAGTTCCTATACAAAACAATGCTTTTGGATTAATAATAGTTATTTGAAAGAAATATTAAAAGAATTTGATAACTAAAATAAAGTTTTACTATCCAAAAACTTAAAGTAGTGTTATAATAGAAGTCATATGAAGAAAATGCAAGAAATATACATCAATTTGGACGATTCCGGAAAGTTAAGTAATCATGAACATATTAGTGTTTATGGTGGTTTAGTATTTTTATCTAAAGACGAAAAAGATAAATTTGTTACGCAATACCGTAGTATTGTTAATGATATTAAATGTAAATATTGTAAGAGTAAATGTAATAAATTATGTCCTGAAATAAAAAATACTAATATCAAAAATTCCGATAAAAGAAGAATAATGAATTATATCAAAAAATATTATGTAACAGCTTTAGTTATTAAAAATGATTTAGTTTATGAACATATTAAAACTAATAAAGGTGCTAAAGGAAGATTTTTAGATTATAGTTTAAGAAGAATGATCAAAGAGATAGTTAAAAATTTAATTAACAGTGGTAAAGTTGATCCGGATGCACCAATTAGAATAATTATTAATATTGATCAGCAAACAACTAAAAATAATGGCTATTATAATTTGCATGATGGCATACTTGAAGAATTAAAATATGGCATTAGCAATTTTGATTACTTTATGAGTGTTGCCCCAATTGTGAAAAGTGATTTAGAAATTAGATTAACATATCAAAATTCCGCTAAAAGTTATGTTGTCCAAGCGGCAGATTTACTTGCGGGAACTATAAGACACAAATCAATAATAGCATTAAATAATAATATAGAAATTCAAGACGAATTAAATAGTTTTGTTGATTTAAAAATGATTTTACCATAGAAAAAAAGCTCCATAAAGGGGCTTTTTCCCAATTAGGGCGGTGCACACACAGTACACTTATTT
>CALVKM010000021.1 GCA_944332705.1 uncultured Bacilli bacterium | reverse complement strand
AGAGGAAGATAATGAAAACTTTAGAAATTATAAATATTGATAAATTTAAATATACATTAAAAGATTTAGAAAAAGAATATATTCTAAATATAGAATTTGCTAATTTTTTACCGGAGGTTAGTGATAAAATAATTATTCATGAATAATTATTAAATATTTTATATTTACTTAGTTTTGGACCACTAGATAGTATCTATGGCAAAAATATTCAAGATAAAGATGATCAAGATATTATTGTGATTATACATGATGATAAAAAAATATATTTGAAAAGGTTATATGGGTGATTTATGATAAGTTTAGATGATTTTAAAAAAGTAGAATTAAAAGTTGGGACAATAATTGATGCTAGTATAAATAAAGGAGCAAGAAAACCTGCATATAAAATGAGGATTGATTTTGGAGATGACGGTATTAAAAATACTTCGGCACAAATAACTAAACTTTATGAACCAGAGGATTTAATTGGTAAACAAGTAGTAGCGGTAGTGAATTTTCCACCACTAAAGGTAAGTGAAGTTAAAAGTGAAGTCCTAGTACTAGGTGCAGAAACACCAGATGGTGTAGTACTTCTTACAACCGATAAATTAGTCGCAAATGGTGCAATTATTGATTGACCTAAAGTTAGGTTCAAGTTATATAATGGTAATGGTGAAGGTATGAAAAAATTAAGAATTATAATTGATATAATAATGTTTATTTTAATAATTATCCTAATGGGTTATCATATTACGGATAATAAAATTCATGAATATATAGGAATAACTACCTTTGTTTTATTTATAATCCATCACATAATAAATTATCGTTATTATAAAAATTTATTTAAAGGAAAGTATAATTTTGGGAGAGTATTTAGTTTAGTAATTGATGCTTTATTACTTATAGCTATGCTTGGTACGATGATTAGTAGTATTATGATATCTAGTGAAGTATTTGCATTTTTAGGAATTACTACAACTAATATTGGTAGAAGACTTCATTTAATAGCAACATCTTGGTGTTTTATACTTGCATCTATTCACATAGGAATGCATCTAAATGCTTTTGTTTATAAAATGAAAAACAAATTAAAAAATAGTAACTTTGAATATGCGGTTTATGTTATTTTAATTCTTGTTATTATTTATGGTATATATGCCTTTATTAAACATAGATTATGGCAAGATATGTTATTACTTGTAGATTTTAAGTTTTTTGATTATAATCAAAGTCCTATTATGTTTTATTTAGAATGTTTAGGAATAGTGATATTTATTGCAAGTTTTACTTGTTTAATAACTAAATTAATAAATAAAAAGAAATAGATTGTTATTTGGTTAACAATCTTTTTTTAAATATTAATTTATTTAAGATATTTTTTAAAATAACTGTATGTTCTAATTGAGTAGATTTATTTAAAGTAAGTTTGTTTATAATATTACTAGTATCTATTATTAATTTATCTATTTTCTCAATACTTATTTTAGATTTTAATATTTCATCTATTTTCTGTTCATAACATTTAGTTAAAAATAAATCTAATTTTAAATAATCTTTTTCTAATTGATTATTTATTATTTTTTCAAGAGTTATATTTATATTATTTATAGCAGATAAATTATTATTAAAAATACTTTTAGATATTCTTTTATAATCTTTATTGAATTTTTGTAATACTTTAGTAGAATCTAAATAATTTATTTGAAAGAAATCTTTTAGATCAATTAATGAAAGCATTATATCACCATAATTAAAAATTGCGCTATAAACACTAAATGGACGAGTTATATTGAGATAACTACCCTTAACACTAATAAATTTTTTACAATTCGGTTCATCAAAAGAATTCATATTATATCTTGATTCTACTTCTTGAAATAATTCATTTATATACTCATATTTTTGTAAACTCATATTATTTAATCCAACATTAAAATTAATTTCATTATCATTTTTTATAATATTATTATATTTATTATTATAAATTGTCCTCAAATCATGTAGGATATCCATAAATATTTCATTATCACTTTTTATTCTTTCTAAAGAAATATCTTCTAATAATTCTATTTTGTTTTTTTCTAATACATCACTTAATTTTTCATATAATAAGTTTCTATTATCATGATAAATAGAAATACCATTAGAGCATTTAATTTTTAGAGCATGACCTAATTCATGGTCAAATACTTGAGCTATAAACATATTAAAGTATTTTTTAATATACTCATTTATATAATCCGGAATATCGGGAATGTCCACAATATATTTACTTAAAGCATCATGAGTAAAGTAAATAGCTTTATTACGAGTTTGATAATAGTTAGTATTAGCATTTGGATCATGGTTTATATAAACTTTTTTTAAATTATTAAATAATCTATTTAATAAAAAATCTTCTAAATTATAATATCCGTTATTATCTTTTATAGCATAGCTCGTAAATGAATCTTCTTTTGTTGATATTTTGGAATATACTTCTTTATACATATAATATCTATTAATTATTCCTAAAGTGATATATTCTTTATACTTTTCTGTGGGAATAATATCTGTTTTAAAGTAACAAGATATTAGTTCATATACCTTTCTTTCAATACTTTCAGATTCATTTGAAATGTCGTTTTTGACTTTTTCAAAATATTTTTCATAACTTAAATACATATAAATTCTCCTTTTGGTTTGCTATAATACCACATTCGTTTTAAAAATATTGTCGAATCTTGTCGAATCACTTAAATTTTTTAAAAAAAATTAAGAAATATATCAAAATTTACTTAAATGTTATATAATATTAGTGATGTTTATGAAAAAAATAGTATTAAAAATATCGGGGATGACTTGTAGTGCTTGTTCATCTGGTCTAGAAAAATATTTAAATAAACAAAAAGGGATAATTAGTGCGAGCATCAATTTGGTATTAAGTATTGCTACTATCGAGTATGATAAAATACTCATAAGTGATATTGAAAAATATATAGAAAACGCCGGATTTAGAAGTGCTGGAGAATTTAAAAATATAAGTGAAGTTGAAAATAAAAAGTCTGAGAAGATAAAATTAATTATTTTGGGTGTAATTATAGTATTTATGATGTATATAGGGATGAATCACATGTTTAATTTGCCAAATGTTCCACTACTTAATCATAATTATCCAATAATACTTGCATCATTTATGTTTATTGTTGCAATAATTTTCTTAATATATGGATTTGATATTATAAAAAATGGTTGGAAAAATTTAATTCATTTAATTCCTAATATGGATACTTTAGTAATGTTTAGTGTAATATGTAGCTTTTTATATAGTCTTTATGGTTTTATTGAAATTATTTTAGGAAATACAGAATTTGTTCATAATTTATATTTTGAATCTACTTGTATGATTATTTATTTTATTAAATTAGGAAGATTTATTGAAGGCATTAGTAAAGATAAAACAAAGAGTGCTTTAAGTGATTTAGTCCAAATAACTCCCGATTATGCAATTTTAAAAAAGAAGAATAAAGAAATTAAAGTAACAATTGATGAGGTTAAATCGGGTGATATTTTAATTAGTAAAGCCGGAGAAAAAATAGCAGTTGATGGTATAGTTTGGCGCGGCAAAAGTTATGTCGATGAATCATTTATTACTGGAGAGAGTAAGCCTGTGTTAAAGAGTAAAGATACAAAAGTTATCGCTGGTTCTATACTTTACGATGGATTTTTAGAATATAAGGCTACAGATATTGGTAAAAACTCAACCATTTCTAAAATAATTGAAATAGTAATTAATGCAACATCTAATAAAAGTAAAATTCAAAAACTAGCTGATAAAATAAGTGGTTATTTTGTCCCAATAGTATTTATTATTGCCCTTATTACTTTTATTGTTCATTTGTTTTTAGGTGCGTCTTTCAGTGAATCTTTAATATACTTTGTAACCATTTTAGTTGTTGCTTGTCCTTGTGCAATAGGCTTAGCAGTTCCTTTAGTAGTTGTAGTAAGTAATGGCCTTTGCGCGGGAAGGGGAATATTTCTTAAAAATGGTGATGTAATAGAAACGGCTCGTAATATTAATACAATAGTTTTTGATAAAACCGGGACTTTAACAAATGGTAAGTTAAATATATATAAAGTATTTAATTATTCGAAGCTGAATGATTCAGAATTATTAAATATTGTTGGTAATATAGAATCTTTATCTAATCATCCGATATCCTCAGCATTTAGTACAAAAGAAAAATTAGATGTTAGTAATTATGAAGTTATAAATGGTGTAGGGATTAAAGGGAGTATTAATAATAAAACTTATTATTTAGGTAATGCAAATTTTTTAGAAAAACTAAAAATTCGCAATAACTATGCGGATGATTATTCTGAGTTAATCAATAACGGTTGTAGTATAGTTTATGTGATTGAAAACAAAAAAGTATTAGCATTAATTGGAGTTCGTGATACTATAAGAAAAGATGTAAAAAAAGCTATTAAAGAATTTAATAAAAATAATATCGATGTATATATGTTAACGGGAGATAATCCTATTACTTCAGGTATTATTGCCAAAGAAGTAGGAATTAAAGAAGTTATCGCTAATGCTCTACCACAGGATAAAGATAAATACATTGCTGATTTAATTAATGAAGGCAAGTTTGTTGCTATGGTTGGTGATGGTATAAATGATGCACCAGCTTTAACGAAAGCAAGTATTGCTATAAGTATTAATGAAGGAACGGATATTGCAGTAGATTCAGCAGATGTTATACTTATGAATAATGATATTAATAACATTTTAGATATAATAAAAATAAGTAAAAAGGCATATAAAATTATTAAACAAAATTTATTTTGGGCATTTTTATATAATGTATGTATGATACCAATTGCTGCTGGTGTATTTGCTTTTCTAGGTATTACTTTAAGTCCAATGATTGGTAGTATTGCTATGGTTATTAGTAGTATAACTGTTGTGTTAAATTCGTTAAGACTAAGGAGGATGAAAATATGAAATATGAATTAACAATTGATGGAATTAAGTGTGTTGGTTGCATAAATCGCATTAAAAATGTAGTAGAAAATATTAAAGGGGTTATAAGTTATGATATAACTCTTGATACTAAAGTATTAACTATTACTGTAAAAAAAGAGAGTGTGTTAGATGAAGTAATTAAAAAGATTACTGATCTAGGCTTCGAAGTTAAAGATAAAATTGTATGCAAGTAGCATACTTTTTTTATTTTTTAATAATATATTATTGACAACTGTCATATACTGTTATATACTGTATAACAAGGAGGCAATAATGCGAATAATAATAAGTAATAGTAGTTCTACTCCGATATATGAACAAATTAAAAATGCCATTATCAATCAAATAATGGATGGAGAATTAAAAGAAGATGAGGCCTTACCTTCGATTAGGGCTTTAGCACAAGATATTAAAATAAGTGTAATGACGATAAAAAAAGCTTATGATGAATTAGAAAGTGAAGGATATATTGTATCAAGACAAGGTAAAGGAACATTTGTTGCTCCGAAAAATAGTGAACTTGTTAAAGAACAAGCCCAAAAAGATATTGAAAAGTATTTGGAAAAAATGATAGATATTGCTAAGAATTTTAATATAAGTAAAGATGAATTAATTGAGCTTTTAAATATATTTTATGGAGATGATGAAAATGAATAAAGCAATAGAAATTAAAGATTTAGTAAAAAATTATCCTGAAAGTTTTACTTTAGGAGAAATAAATTTAAATATTAGTTCTGGTGAAATAATCGGTTTAATCGGTGAAAATGGAGCAGGTAAGACAACTTTAATTAAATCTATATTAGGTATTTTATTAAAGAATAAAGGAGAAATTAAAATATTTAATAAAAATTTAGATAAAAATGAAGTATTAATTAAAGAGGATATTGGAGTAGTTTTAGATAATTCTTTTTTTCCAGAGATATTATGCCCGAAAGATTTAGATAAGATAATGAAAGGTATTTATCAAAATTGGGATAGCTTATTATATTTTAAATATTTAAATGAATTTAATTTGCCATGTAATACAATGATTAAAAAATTATCTAAAGGAATGAAGAAAAAATTAGAAATTGCTGCTGCTTTAGCACATCATCCTAAACTTTTAATTTTAGATGAACCTACCAGTGGCCTAGATCCTGTCGTTAGAAGTGAAGTTTTAGAAATATTTTTAAAGTTTATTGCTGATGAGGAACATACAATTTTATTTTCAACTCATATAACTAGTGATTTAGAACATATTGCTGATGAAATAATATTTATTAATAAGGGAAAAGTAATTTTAAATAAGAATAGAGATGAATTATTAGATAATTATGGTATTTTAAAATGCGATATAGATAAATTTTCCAGTATTGATAAAAATGATTATATAACTTATAAGAAAAATAAATATGATTATGAGATACTTGTTAGTGATAAAGCTAAAATAAAGAAAAAATATAAAGATATGATAATTGATAATATCACTTTAGAAGATTTAATGGTTTTAATTATAAAAGGAGATAAAAATGAAGGGATTAATTAAAAAAGATTTATTAATGATTAAAGGTAATTTAAAATATGCACTTTTATTTTTAGTAGTATTTATAATTATTTCTTTAGAAGATGTAAGCATCATTTATTATATTCCAACATTTATTAGTATGATGATTTTTATAACAACATTTAGTTATGATGAATATAATTCGTGGGATGCTTATGCTATAAGTATGCCAGTTAGTAGAAAAGATATTGTTAAATCTAAATATATAGCATCTATTATATTGATATTTATTGCAGTTATCTTTACAATTATTATAAGTCTTATTATTGGTTTAATTTATAATAATATAAATTTTCAAGAAATAATTGCTAATGTATTAATTTGTGCGGCATCAATAATTACCTTAGAAGCTATTATGTTTCCTTTAATATATAAGTTTGGAGTAGAAAAGGGTAGAATTGGTATATTTGTAGGAATATTTGGTATTGCTTTATTAATTGGATTTTTACTTAAAAACTTTAATGTTGATGCTAATAATTTTATAGTATTTTTTGATAAATATTATTATTTGATTATTCCTATTACTTTAATTATAGTTTTAGTAATTTCTTATTTAATATCTAAAAAAATATATTGGAAAAAAGAATTTTAAAAAAACAATAAGTCAGTTTTAACTTATTGTTTTTCTTAATTTGTTAGTATAGACTTTTAAAATAAAATTATATATAATTATGATAGAAGGGAGCATAAAATGAATAAGAAAGTTTTAAAAAGTTAGCAAAAGATGAAAAACATATAAGTATTAAACTTATGAATATTGGCTCAAGCATGGCAATACCTTGGATTAGCATTAGTTATTGTTGCTATGATTTTTGTTATAAATACTGATGCCCAAATAATTTGTTTTGTTATCGGGGGAGTATTTGCAATGCTTGGAGCAATAATTGATTTAGTTGGTGAAGCAAAATTAAGTAAAGATTTTAAAAAGCATAAAGAAAGAATGTAAAGGAGTAGGAAAATGGAAAATAAAAATACGAAAATATTAATAATATTAGTGGCTATTTTAATAGTATTAGTTCTAGGAGTTATCGCTTATTTGGTGTATGATAAAATAAGTGAAGATGATAGTGCTCCAACTAATATAAATGATGTAGATAACAATGAAAATAATGCTACAGAAGAAAATAATGAAGGTAATGAAGAAGAACCTGAAGAACCAGAAGTAGTTCCTTATACATCACTAGAATTATTTACAATGCTTACAGGAAATTGGGCATCTGTTAGTCAAAAAAGTGATATGGTTGTAGCTTCTTTTAATTCTAATCATTTTATGTTAGGATGGTTTGCATCAGAACCTTTTTATAGCGGAGATGTTTCTAATTTTACAGCAGTAGATGTAAATAATTATAGCTTTAATTGTAATGGTGCTACATTTTATATAGATATTACAGATTTTGCAAATGGTAATATTAGCCTTAGAGTTGATGATAGTGAACCTTTTGTTTATGAATTTGTTAGTACTAATCAAGATGATTTGTTTGATTATTTTGGACTTAATTAAAGATTATTCACAAATTATTTATGAATAGTTTTGGTTATGTGGCCTAAGATAATTCCTAGATGAGCAAACGGTTCTACCTGCGTTGGCGCTAGGTGCCGCTTTAAAAAGCAACCTTTGGGTTGCTTTTTAAATGCTTATTCGTTTTTGTGATTTTTATTTAATTATTGTAAATTCATTAATTTAACTGTAGCTATGTTAGCAAAAATATGAAAAATAAATGATTCGTCCGGAATTTTGGCATTTTGGTCATAACTTTCGTCCGGAATTTTGGCATTTTGGTCATAACTTTCGTCCGGAATTTTGGCATTTTTAACTTTTAATGTTGATTTTTTGGCGTATTTATGCTAAAATTTTGGGCAGAGGCGATGTTAGTGAAAAGGCAATTCGAAAATAATTTGATTAATTGGAAGAAAAATGGTATGAAAAAGCCGTTAATGGTTATTGGGGCCAGACAAACTGGCAAAACATATATTATAGAAAAATTAATTAAAGAACATTTTGAAGAGAGTTTAAGTTTTAATATTGAAAGAGAAGAAGCTATTAAAGATATATTTGAAAGAACAATTGATGCAGAGAAAATAATTGAAGAATTAGAACTATATTTAGGTAAAAAAATCGATATAGAAAAGACAGTGATTTTCTTTGATGAAGTGCAAGAAAGTGAACGCTTAATTACATCTTTAAAGTACTTTTGTGAATCTGAAAAACCTTATAAAATTATATGCGCAGGATCATTGTTTGGAGTTAAGTTAGAAAGATTAAAAAAATCGTTTCCGGTGGGTAAAGTTAAAATGGAATATATGTACCCACTTAATTTTGAAGAATTTTTAATTGCTATCGGTAAAAATATATTACGTGATAAGATAATAGAATGTTATAAAACTATGACACTAATGCCCGATTTTGCTCATGAAGAAGCTATAAATTTATATCGAAAATATCTTTGTGTTGGTGGAATGCCTGAAGCAGTTAATAATTTTGTGGAAAATGACTTAGATATTTTAAGATTTGATTCATCTATCTTGTCAGATATAAAAGTAGCATATATAGCTGATATGAAAAAACATGTTGAAACTAAAGCAGAATCTATTAAAATTGAAGCTGTTTATAATAATATTCCAGAACAACTATCTAAAGAAAACAAAAATTTTCAATATACATTGCTAGAAAAAAATGCTAGAGGGAGAAAATATAGAAGTCCTATTAATTGGTTAATTTCTGCAAAATTAATTTTAATGGCTAATAATATAAAAAGAGTTGAAAAACCTTTGAAAATTTATAAAGATAACTCTACTTTTAAATTATATCTAAGCGATGTTGGTTTACTTTCTAATGCAAGTGAAGTAACATATCGTGAAATAATAAATGATGAAGACTTTATTTTTAAAGGCGCTATAACTGAAAATTATGTAGCTCAAGAATTGGCAAGTTATACAAATTCATTATATTTTTGGTTATCAAATGGCGAAGCTGAAGTTAATTTTTTGCTTTCTACACCAAATGATGGTATTATACCAATTGAAGTTAAGAGTGGTATTAATAATAAATCTAAAAGCTTAAATGTTTATGTTGAACAAAACCATCCCAAATATTCTATAAGATTTTCTACTAGAAATTTTGGATTTGAAAATAATATTAAATCTATTCCTTTGTATGCGGTATTTTGTTTAAATAATAAAAACATTTAATTCAAAGTTATAATATTATTAAATTATATCAAATTTAGATATACTAGGAAAAAATAAACTTAGAAAGGTTTGTATGGATGATTTTATTGAATTTATATTAGAATTGTTACTTGAGGGTAGTATTGATGCCCTACCAAATAAAAAGATTCCTCTTGTAATTATAATTATAATTATACTAGCTATTATATTAGCATTAGTTTTAATTGGCATCTTACTTAGAGATTCTACTTTTATCGGGTGTTTAGTAATAGCTCTTGGAGTAATATTCTTAATTATTTTAATTGTTAAAATGATAGAATATATAAAGTATTAGGAGTTTTATGAATAAGTATTTTAAGATTTCATTATTACAGGTTTTTGTTTAGTCTTCGACATAATTCGACAAAAAATTTAAAATAAATGTGCTATATTGGTAGTAGGGAGGTCTTGGTATGTTAGAAGAATTAACTACTAAACAAAAAAGAATATTTGTATTTATTGAAAAATTTATTGCGGAACATGAATATCCCCCAACAATAAGAGAAATATGCAAAGGTGTTGGTTTAAGTTCGCCAGCAACTGTATTTGTTCATTTAGATAATCTTAAAAATAAAGGTTATATTACAATGACCAATAATAAGTTTAGAACTATTAAATTACTTGTTGAAAATGAATATTTAAAAAAATAATGTCCAAACTTGACAATTCCTTAGTTTTGTATTATTATCTATTAGTGCGAAAAAAGGGTGAGTTTTATGGATAAAACAATAAATATTGCAGTTGTTGCTCATGTTGATGCTGGTAAATCAACATTAGTTGATGGCTTGCTTCGTCAAAGTGGAGTGTTTCGTGAAAATGAAGAATTAGTAGATTGTGTTATGGATAGTGGAGACCTTGAAAAAGAAAGAGGTATTACTATCACCGCTAAAAACTGTGCTATTAAATATAAAGATTATAAGATCAATATAGTTGATACTCCAGGTCATGCTGATTTTTCAAGTGAAATTGAGCGAATTATTAAAACAGTTGATACAGTTATTTTACTTGTAGATTCTGCTGAAGGACCAATGCCTCAGACAAGATTTGTTTTAAGTGTTGCCTTAAAAAACAATTTAAATCCTATTCTTTTTATCAATAAGATTGATAAGAAGGATGAAAGAGCTCTAGAAGTAGTAGATATGACATTTAATCTATTTATGGAACTTGGGGCAACTGATCGCCAACTTGATTTTCCAATTCTTTATGGTAGTGCTAGAAATGGTTATGCGGTTTATAATATGGGAGATGAAGGTATTGATTTAACACCTTTATTTGAAACTATTATTAACAACACCAAACCTTTTGAAGGTAATGCCGATGATTCTCTGCAAATGCAAATAAGTCAACTTGCTTATGATGATTATATTGGAAGACTTGGTATTGGTAGAATTAATAAGGGTAAAATTAGTGTTGGAGAAACTGTTGCAATTGCTAAAAATGATGGTGCTAAAGAAAACTTTAGAATAACTAAGGTTTTTGTCAATGAAGGCATTAAAAGAGTAGAAGTTGATACTGCTTATTTTGGGGATATTGTAACTGTTGCTGGTTGTTCTCACATTTCAATTGGCGATACCATATGTGATAAAGATCATATTGATCCACTTCCAAAAATTGAAATTGAAGAACCAACTTTATCAATGAACTTTTTAGTAAATGATTCTCCTTTTGCGGGTGAAAGTGGTAAGTATTTAACTAATAGACACTTGCATGATAGATTAATGCGGGAACTTGAAACTAATGTTGGATTAAAGGTTGAAACATTGCCAGATTCTGATGGCTTTAAAGTTAGTGGTCGTGGTGAACTTCATTTATCAATTTTACTTGAAAACATGCGCCGTGAAGGTTATGAATTATCCGTATCTAAACCACAAGTTATTTTTAAAGAAGAAAATGGCGTAAAATTAGAACCATATGAAAAAGTAATTATCAATGTTCCAGATGAATATAGTGGTACAGTAATTAATGCCCTAAATGAAAGAAAAGGGACAATGCTTTGTATGACTCCAGGGGAAGCTAACTATACTCATCTAGAATACTCGGTACCAACCCGTGGACTTATTGGTTATCGTGGTTCATTTATAACTGAAACTAAGGGTGAAGGAATCATGGTTCGTTCATTTGATTCTTATGGCCCTTATGCGGGTTCTATTCAAGGTAGAAAAAATGGTGTATTAGTATCAATGGAAAACGGTACAACTTTTGGTTACTCACTATTTAACTTAAGTAGTAGAGGTACAATGATAGTTGATCCATCAACTCCAGTGTATGTTGGAGAAATTATTGGTATTTGTAATAAAGAAGGAGATTTAAATGTCAATCCTTGTAAAAATAAAGAATTAACTAATACTCGTAGTGCTCATGCTGATGAAGCAATTACTCTTAACAAAGCCAAAAAATTTACTCTAGAAGAAGCCCTTGAATTTATTGAAGATGATGAATACATTGAAATAACTCCAGATGAATTAAGACTTCGTAAGAAATATTTAGATCCAAAAGTTAGATATCGGATGGAAAGACATTAAAAAACAAATGAATGTTCTTAGTAAAATAATGTAAAAGTGTGTAAACTTTACATTATTTTTTTATGCCCATTTTTTGGCATATGTTAGCCAAAAAATAATTGTGTTTAAAATTTTCTTAAAAAACTTTACTAGAAAAAAAAGACTTTTAATAAAAAATCGCGAATTTATATAGTGAAGGGAGAATAATACATATTAATCATTGGAAGGATGGTGAATTAATTATTGATTAATATTTGTTATTTATTTATGTGAAAGAAGGTGATAATTTGGATTGTAGTTACCCTTTATTAATTAATAAATGCTTTAAATATGTATTTTCTGATAAGAGTATATTGCGTGATTTTTTAAAATCATTTTTTGAACTTTTAGGTAATGATATAAATCTAAATATAAGTGAAGTACAAGTTCAAAGTCTCATTTCTGGGGGACATATCACTATAAAAGATTTTTATGGTGATATAGTAATTAAAATTGGTAAGAAATTAATTATTTGTTTAGAAGTATTTAATGGCTTTGAAAGAAAAGACTTTCGTAAGAGTTTGATGTATACTTTAAGATATTATTCGAATCAATTGAAAGTGGGAATGAAGTATTATAAAACTAAAAAAGTAATTGGTATCATTTTATTTTATGATTCAACTTATAAAATGGATAGTTTAATGAAAGATTATGTTCTAGCAGACAAGTTCAATATTTCTGATATCGATGATTTAGAAATTGAAATATTTTTAATTAAGCTTGACAATACCATTAAGTTTACATATAATAAAAGTGAAGAACAAAAAGGTATTAAATATCTAAAAGCAATAAAATCAGAAAATTTAGAAGAAATTAAAAAAATAACGAAAGGAGATCATATGTTAGAAAAATTATATTACAGAACTTTAGCTTTTATTGGTAAACCAAAAAACAGAGGTCTAATTGATCATTTTGAATCAACAATGAGAAATGCTAAAAGAATAGCAAAACTTGAAGGAGCTGAAGAAACCAAAATTGAAACAGCAACTAATTTGTGTAAACTTGGCGTATCCAAAGAAATAATTATGCAATCAACTGGTTTAAGTGAAGACGAAATGAGAAAATTAAAAATCAATTAGGTGATGCCCATGTTAAAAAGTTTTATTTCCTTGACATTTTAATCAACAATAAGATTGTTGAATTATAAAATAAAAATGTAAATAAAAAACGGAAAATTGTATTATTTTCTTTTTTTTATTAAAGTTTTGTGTTAGAATTAAGTTAGGGTGAAGCTATGAAAAAGAAAATAGACTTTGATAAAATAACTAAATTTGTAAAAAAGAAAAATTTCTTAATTGCCTGTTGTGTCTTAGTTCTTACAATTGGTACCATTGGTTATTCCTATGGGGCTTTCTTTTCCGTAAAAACTAATAGTGCTAATCAAACAGTAACTACCGGAACACTTAATGTATCATATACTAATGCATCAACTTCCATGGATAAAGGTCAAATGCAGTCGATGTCTGATGAAATGGGATTAAATGAAACAGATAATAGTTTAATTTATATTCAAAACACTGGTTCCCTAGATTCAACGTTTACTTTAACTGTTGGTTATGATATGGAAAACTTCACATCAAGAAGTGGTTATAAAGAAACTGATGAACTTACACCACTTGATTATGTCATGATTGCTGTTTATGAACATAGTGGAGGAAGTGATACTTTAGTTGTAGAACCGATTTCTGTTGCGGAACTACCAATTTATGAAGTAAATAGTAGTGATTCAAGATATAATAGATATGCAATTTTATTTGACACAGTTGGTTCAACTTCTTCTGGTAATGCCACCAAAACATATAAAGTAAAAATGTGGTTATCAGATAAAGCTATACCTGCAGCAAGTTACACTTACTTTTATTTAAATGCCGAAATTATTGCTGAAGTTGAAAATGCTAAAATGGCTTATAACTTCTCTGGAACTGTAACTGATAATACTGGTGCTATCCTAAATGGAGCTACTGTATCTATTCAAAATAATTCAGTAACTAGCCAAACAAATACTTCTGGTAATTATACTTTAAATGGTATTTATCCTGGAACATATAATTTAGATATAACTTATAATGGTATAACTTATAAAGGAAACTTGACTGTTGTTGAAGGAACAAGTAATTCTTTAGTAAGTAATGGAACAACTTTTAATGGTTCTTCTCAAGATATCTTTAGTATAGCAAATACTTATAAAACAACTATTGATAAAATTATATCTTTAAATGATATAGATACATATTCAACAGCTACTACATTTAATAGTGGAACAACTTATAATTTAGCACCAACATATACATTTACTGGAGGAGCATCAGAAGCGGTATCAGGCTTTAACATTAGTCTTGATACAACAAACCAAACATATACCTTGACACTAAATTAAAAAAAGTGATAAAAATGTGAAGAAAAGGGTTGAAATAAAACTCTTTTTTTGCTAATATTAAAATAGAGGAGGAAAGAAAATGGATAACAGAAAAAATACTATTCTATTAACAGTTATTGCAGTGGCAACTTTATTAGTTGCTGTAGTAGGTGCGACATTTGCATACTTCACTGCTCAAGGTGGTGGAACAGCTAATAAAAATATCGATGTTAAAACTGAAGCAGCTGCAAGTTCATCATTTGAAATTGATGGTAGCATATCAATTTTAGCAAATATGGATAACTTTGCTCAAGTTGGTGGACAAACTCAAGCTGGTACAATTAGTGGTCTTGCTAAGTTTACTGCTGGTACTGGTGATGGTGCTCAAACTGAATTTTGCTATACAGCAACATTAGCTTGGAATGCAGCAACACCTAGTGACTTCGTTCATACTGATGATCCAGATACTGAAGCTTTAAAAGATATGACATTAACTGTTACAAAAAATACTGAATGGGATGGAGACAGTTATGGTAGTACTGAAACTATTTGGGATGATGTAGAAATTACAACTTCAGCTGAAAGACAAAACTATTTACAAATTCCAGTTTCTGTTGCTGAAAAGACAAACTTCACTCACAAAATGACAGCTTCTGCTGGACAAAGTGTTCAAGAACAAATTGTTGTAGAAGTAAGCTTTAACTGGTCTGATACAGTTGATCAAACTGCTAATGCTGGTAAAGCTTTAACTGGAACATTAACATTTGATCAAGCAGTTTGTGCTTAATAGTTGATGATAAAAATGGGCTTAAAATTTAAGCTCTTTTTATTTGTTCAATATTTTACACAATTTTCAAAATCTCTTAATAAAGTGCAAAAAAACAGTTGATTTTATATCTATTTTTTGCTAATATTAGAATAGAGGAGGAGAGAATAGAAAATGGACAATAGAAAAAATACTATTCTATTAACAGTTATTGCAGTGGCAACTTTATTAGTTGCTGTAGTAGGTGCGACATTTGCATACTTCACTGCTCAAGGTGGTGGAACAGCTAATAAAAATATCGATGTTAAAACTGAAGCAGCTGCAAGTTCATCATTTGAAATTGATGGTAGCATATCAATTTTAGCAAATATGGATAACTTTGCTCAAGTTGGTGGACAAACTCAAGCTGGTACAATTAGTGGTCTTGCTAAGTTTACTGCTGGTACTGGTGATGGTGCTCAAACTGAATTTTGCTATACAGCAACATTAGCTTGGAATGCAGCAACACCTAGTGACTTCGTTCATACTGATGATCCAGATACTGAAGCTTTAAAAGATATGACATTAACTGTTACAAAAAATACTGAATGGGATGGAGACAGTTATGGTAGTACTGAAACTATTTGGGATGATGTAGAAATTACAACTTCAGCTGAAAGACAAAACTATTTACAAATTCCAGTTTCTGTTGCTGAAAAGACAAACTTCACTCACAAAATGACAGCTTCTGCTGGACAAAGTGTTCAAGAACAAATTGTTGTAGAAGTAAGCTTTAACTGGTCTGATACAGTTGATCAAACTGCTAATGCTGGTAAAACTTTAACTGGAACATTAACATTTGATCAAGCAGTTTGTGCTTAATAGTTAATAGTTATTAATAAAAAATGGGCTTAAAATTTAAGCTCTTTTTTGTTATCGTTGATATTGTCGATGTATTGTCGATTTATTTAAGTTTTGGTGTAAAAAAATGTTGACAAAATAAAACATAGATGCTGTTGATAAGTATCTATGTTTTTTAACATAAAAAAGTTGT
>CALVKM010000020.1 GCA_944332705.1 uncultured Bacilli bacterium | reverse complement strand
TATGTTAAAAAACATAGATACTTATCAACAGCATCTATGTTTTATTTTGTCAACATTTTTTTACACCGAAACTTAAAAAAAATGAGTATTTCTACTCATTTACTGACACTTCTTTTTTAGCAGTAGTACTAACAGATACTGCAAGAGTGTTCATTGTTTCAACATATTGATTTAATACCGGAAAAACTACTGTATTTATTTTATCAATACATTCATTTATTTTAGATAAACTAGTATTTATATCATTACCTAAAGTATCATTAGTCCAATTGCTTTTAATTTCATTGGCTATAAATTTAATACTTTCTATATTATTAGATAGTTCTTGATTAAAGGTTGCTAAATTACCTGTACTATTAGCTAAATTTTCCGCATTTAAATTAATATCGTAATCCATAATTCCTCCCTATACATTAAAGTTATTTTTTATTAAATAATACATAGCATTTGCATAGTTAGTTCTAGCACCAATATCTGGTACTTCACCAACACGACTTGCAGCACCTTCAAAAAATACCGCAAAATATTCTGTGTATTCACTAACTGTTGTACAATTTTGAAGTCTTTGCCAAACAGTTTGACCACTCATATCAGTTCTAGTATTAATTTCCACAACTGAACGATCTAATTGACTTTGTAAATCCCATGATTCTGGAGCTCTACCTTCTGTCCATTGATACAAACCTTTACAATTAGTTGCACTAACTGCATCTAAATTGAATGTTGATTCTTGACACATATTGCCAAGCATTCCCGCAATTAATTCATCACTATATCCTAGCTCTTTATAATAATTATAACTATTAACTATTACATCCATTCGATCATTTAGAGCATCAACCGTGCCCATTCTATTTTGAATTAATGCCACTTGATAATCATTTACCCCTTCATTATATGCGGCCTCATCATAAGTACTATTCATTGGTGTTGCTAATTTATATTCATCACTAGCACTAACGGTAGTTGATATGTTACTACCATCAACTGGTGGTATTTCATTATTACTTTCATTAGCCTCTGGTGTATCTAGCACTTCTTCTTCCAATACTTCTTCAACATTTTCTCCTGCATCTGTTACTCCTGTACCAGGAGTTGTTAAATTTAGTGAAGATGATATTAAAGTAACTAGTTTATTTAACGAATTTTTAGCTTCATCAGAAGATACACTATATTCCTCTACTTGTTCAGTAATAAATTCAGCAAGAATTTGTAATTTCATATACATACTAGAACCTATCCGATCATTTTGAGCCATTAAATTTTTCATTGGCTCAACTAAAGGATTAACACTACTATTATCTTTAGAAACTAAGTTATTTGCTACATTGCCTAATTCTTCATTCAAGCTAACAAACGTCTTATAAATTGATTCAGTAATACCATCTAATCGTTGCTTATATCTTATTAATTCAGCACCATTTATATTAATTCTTTTTGCCATTATTTACCTCCTTCATTCTACTGTTTTACTACTCGTATTTTTATGAGCAATAGCTAAAGTATTCATTGTATCAACAAATTTTGTTAACACTGGTTCAATAACAGAGTTATATTTATTGATACATTCTTCAATTTTCACTAAACTTTGTTCTACATCACTAAAATGGTCAGCATCATTAGTCCAATTATTTTTAATTTCTCCACTAATATGCTCAATACTATCAATATCATGTGATAGCAACTGATTATTACTTGCTAAAGAAGATATTTCTTCTAACAATTTACTTACATCTAAATTAATATCATATACATCATTCATGTAACACCCTAAACATCTAAGTTACTAAATATTGAACTTGTAGCTGATAAATCTTGTTCAGTACTAACATTTTGAGTTGAATAAGCTTCTACTTGACTACTTAAAAAGGCAATAATCACATCTATATTAGTTGTAAGTTCATCAGCTACCTCAGTTACATAATTAGTAAATTCAACATTAACTTCATTTAAACCACTCGATTTAACATTGGCACATATTTCATTTAGAGTTTCATTTATTTTGGTAAATGTTGTTTTTAATTCTTGATTAATATCCTCACTTCTAGTAAATATTCTTCTTAATTCTGCAATTTCTATTTTCATTTATATCCTCCTTAATTACCAGTATTATTACTTGTTGCAACAGTATCTGCAATTAATTCATTCATTGTTGTAACAACTTTTTCTAAAACTGGTAAAACATTATTAGTAAATTCATCTTTCAAAGCTTGTAAATTATTAATTTCTGATAATTTATCAGCTTCTTCACTAATCCAATTAGCATTAATTTGAGTAATAATATACTCAATACTTGCCATATCATTAGATAACTTTTGATTGTAGCTAGCAATATTTGCTACACTTTCTTCCATTTTTCCAACATTATTAATTACAACTGATCCCATTAAAATTCTCCTTTCTAATTATTTAATGTACTATAATGATAATATATTGTATTTGCATAATTTTTTCGTCCTGAACCTGCAGTAATTCCTGAATCTGTACTAGCACCTTCAAAATATATTGCAAAAATATTAGATGCTTCTGATACCGTCTCACATTCTTTTAATTCATCGATTACCGAAGTAATACTACCTCCGCAGGGAGCACCTTGCATTTCTTCCCAAGCGTGATTAAGTTGAGCATCTAGTGACCAATCACTAGGCCAACGAGAATTTAACCATTGAAATAAACCAGTAGATGAAGATGATGAATTTTTAGCATTTAAATTAAAACCTGATTCCAAACAAGCATTGCCTAAGATACCGGCGACTTGTTCTTCTGTTAAGCCCTTATCAATAAAGAAATCGTGAGCACTATCCATAACATCCCATTGTTCTTGATTAGGCATTTTATTAAGCAAATCATCATAATTTGCTTCTCCCTTACTTAAAGAAGTAGTATCATTAAAAACTCCAGCATTGGCATTTTCAACTGGAGCAGCTCCAGAATCTATTGTAGTTTGCATAAATGATATAAGAGAATTAATAGCCTCAACCGCTTCCTCATTTGAGATGCTATATTCTTGTACTTGACTAGCCATAAATTCTGATAATACTTTTAAATCATTAACCATGTTATCTTTAATTATATTACTCCTATTAATTAAATTTTCAACTGGCATTACTACACTATTAGTATTATTGGTATCTCTTAAATTATTTGAACAATTTGTAAGTTCATTGCTTAAATTAGTAAAATTAAGAGCAATAGATTCAATTATATCATCAAGTCGCAATTTAATTCTGAGCACTTCAGAACCGTTTATACTTAATTTTTGCATATCCCACCTCAACTACTCTATATAAAGTATATCACATATTTTATTAAAATGTAAAACATTATCTTCAGTTTTCTACATAGTGATGATATAATATAAAAAAGGATGAGTAGTTATGAAGAAAAAGTATTTAATACTAAGTATGATAATAATCGTTATTTTATGTATTTGTTTAACTCCAATAGCTTTTCAAAATGATACATTTTATACTATTAAAATTGGAGAATTAATATTTAATAACGGAATAGATATGCAAGATCATTTTTCACTCCACAGTTTACCATATACTTATCCCCATTGGTTATATGATTTTGTTATTTATCTAATATATTCCATCTCCGGCTTTACATCTTTATATATATTTAATATATTTTGTTACATTGCTTTAATAACTCTTATATTTTATTTTAATAATAAATTTAATAAATCTAAATTTATATCCTTAATATTTACTATTTTAAGTATTCTTACACTTAATACTTATATTGCTACCCGTGCTCAAGTAATAAGTTATCTTATATTTATATTGGAATATTTATTTATTGCTAGTTATTTACAAAAACCTGATAAAAAATACCTAATTGGTTTAGTAATATTATCTTTTATATTATGTAATATTCATGTTGCAGTATGGCCCTTTTTCTTTATTATATTTTTGCCATTTATTGCAGAATTTATATTTTCTAAAATATATAAAAAATCTACTTTAATTAAATTTATTGAAATAGAAAATAATAAAAATGTAAAATATTTAATTATTACCATGATAATTTGTATAATTCCAGGATTTCTTACTCCAATTGGAGATACCCCATTTACGTATCTTATAAATACTATGCAAGGCGAAAGTCAAAGTTTTATTCAAGAACATTTACCACCAGAATTACCTGAAAAAATTGTTTTGATAGCTTTTAGTTTTTGTATTTTAATACTTAGTATTATTGGCAAAGTTAAAATGCATCAATTATTTTTGATAATGGGGCTTACATTAATGGCTTTCACCTCCAACAGACATATATCACTATATACTATATTTATTTTTCCAATAATGTCTATACTCATCAATAATATATTTACCAAAGTAAACATAGATATTGATAAATACACTTTAAAATATTTATTTTCTAAAATAGGTATTACTTTAATATTTTTGACTTTAACTGGTATTTCTTTATTATCTATTAAAAATAATCAAAATAAAAAGTTTATTCCTCCAGAAAATTATCCAATTAATGCTGTAGAATTTATTAAAGAAAATTTAGATTATCAAAACATCCATTTATTAAATGAATATAATTATGGTAGTTATTTGTTATTTAAAGATATCCCCGTATTTATCGACTCACGAGCTGATCTTTACACTATCGAATTTAATCAATATCAAGATATATTAACAGAATATATGACTAATAGTTATTATAACATTATTAATGATTATGCTATTACCCATGTAATTGCTCAAAAAGATAAAAATTTATACAAATACATAAATAATAATAGTAACAACTTTGAATTATTATACGAAGATGAATATTTTTGTATTTATGAAGTTATTTAATTAATCCGTTTTGAACATATTTTGTTTCATTAATAACAACAAAAGCATCAGGATCATTTGTTCTAATAACACGAGTTAATTCCTTTAACTTCTTTTTATTTAACTGAATTATTAACATATCTTTTTTGTGATTATCATTAGTCTTCTTTAAATCAACAACAGATACCCCAAAACCTTTATCACGCATTTCCTTTAACATTTTATTATTTGTGCTTTTAGTTATTACTTGTACCCCAATTAGGCCATCAACTAATCTTGATGTAATAAATGTTCCAATGAATGTACCAGTTGCATAACCAAGAGAATAAAAAATTGGAATTAATATAGAATCTAATTCAGTATTTAGAGCTTCTCTAGCAACAACAAACCAAATTAAAACCTCAAAAAAAGCAACAATAGCAGGTGTAATATTCTTTCCCTTAACAACTAGAACAGTTCTAATTGTCCCAAGAGATACATCTACTATTCTTGCTAAAAATATTTTTAAACATGTTAGAACCATTTTTATCACCATTATTATTATGGTGATATTCTTGCAAAATAAATGCAATTTATTTTTAACTTTCTAAAATTTCTTTTTTTAATTTTTCTTTTAAAATATTAATAGTTTTTTCACAATTATAATCTATTAAAAATAAAGGAAATGTACTTAATACATAAATCTCGTTAATTTTATTTTTAATTTTTATTTGTTCATTTAATATCTTCAGGTGATTTAATTCTTTACTATTTTTAGTTAATAATTTAGCTTTTTTATAATTATGCCAAATTATATGGCATAATTCAACATCAGATATTTTGTTCTTCTTTAAACATGTCGTTGTATTTACAAGTTTTTTGTATTTTTTTCCACTAAATTCTTTTAAAGAAATAGTTCTATCAAAATAATTATTATCTGGCAATTTTTCTAAATGATAAAATGCTTCAACCATTGGGTAATTAATATATAATTTTCCTAACTCTGTTTCATTATCAAAGGTATTTAATAAAGCTCTTATTTTTGCATCACTATATTTGTGATAATGGGGATCAAAATCAAATATTAAATATATTGCTGTAAAGGCATTTTTAGATAATATATCATCATCTATTTTTAAACCTTTTTCGTACCTTAAATAGGCTACTATATCATCATATTTGCCTTTTATATAATCATCATATAATTCATAAATTGAACTTGCAAAAGAAATAACACTATAATCACTATTAATTAAAGATAATAATCCATGTGTAGCATTACCCAATATATTTATTTCTGTTTTTTCACCTTCAACAATAAGTAATATCTTCTTATTCAAATTCACCTCCCAGCATCATTTTTTCTAAATTATGTGCTCTTCTAATCGTTTTATCTGTTTTATCAGCAAAACTAGTAATTTTGCCATCTTTTAATATCATGTAACAATCAGGACGCATTATTTCATTAGATATTAAAAAGGTATTGTGAGTTGTTAATATTGATTGAAACTCACTTCTGCTATTAATATAATTTAATATATAGTTAGATAAACCATAATGATAAAAGGCATCAAATTCATCTAAAAATACAAAAGAGATATTTTTAGATTGATTCATCCAGTAAAAAAATAACCATAGAGATAACGTACCAGTTGAGGCTACATCAGTAAATCTTGCTTCATAATTTTTATATTTTACTCCGATTATTTTTTTGCCACCTTCATATAATTCACATAATTTATAATCTTGATTACATTCATTTAAGAACTTTTCAAATCTTGAAAGCAATTTATTATTTATAACAAAATCGTTTAAATCTTCACCATTTTGCATTACTCCAATAAATTCATTTTGTCTTAAACTTCTAAACCAAAGCATATTATTAACAAAATTCATTAATAAATTTATAGAACTATCTTCACTCCAATATAATGTATTAACATAAATATATTTTAATACAGATATATTATTAGTTCTTTTTGATATATCTAAATTATTGGCTCCTTCAATATTATTTATAAATTCATTAGTATTATAATTATATTTAAAAATAATTTTATTGTTTTCTTTTAATTCTTCATTAATTAATCTCATTCTAGCATCTTTTTCATAAGTATATATTATATCTTTATTATCAAATAGAAATTCATATTTAAAAAATACATTTTCTTTGGCATTATTACCATTAACATAATAATTATATAATTTATTTTCGTTACCTTTGTTATCAGTAAGATGCATAGTTATATCCATTATTGCAGCCCCAAGATTACTTTTGCCGGAATTATTTAATCCATATATTAATGCCTTATTGATTAAATTATTTTTAATTAATTCTTGATTAAATTCATAATCTCTAACTTTAGAAAAATCTAATATTAATTCATCTTTAAAATTCTTAAAATTTTTAACTGCAAATTTCTTTAACATTTCATACCTCCATTAGTATTATATACTGAAAAAATGAAAATATCAACAGTTAGTGTAATTTTTTTACACCAAATGTTGATATTATCTTATTATATTTATTACAATAGCTACAGTAATTAACACTAAAAGTATAACTATAATTATTATAGCACCAAGCAATTTATTTTCTTTAGGGTTTTCACGATTATTTTGCTTATTACTTGCATATTTTTCTTGCAACATTCTAAGTCTCTTATCTTCTCTAATACTATTTTTACGCATAGTATTTATTTCATCACTACTCATAAGTATACCACAAAACTTACAAGTTACCCCTTCACTAGGAAGGGGTTTTCCACATCTTTTACAATTCATAATACCTCTATTCTAAATTTTGACCTACATAAGTTATTTTAGCATAACCGTTTTCACTATGTCCTGTTTCTGTGTCGCCATTTGGAGCAATAAAGGCTGTATTTCCAGCATGGGTGCTAGCATTAGTTAAATAATAATCACTAGATACAGCATAATCTGCTGGCAATTGACTTGATGCTGTATAGATGAATCCGGAACCTCCGCCACCACCAGCAGCATAGTTAGCGGAATCGCCATTACCAGCACCACCGCCGCCGTACCAGCCACCGCCGCCGGCGCCATTAGAATTCACATTGTTGCGATTAGCAGAGTTGCCACCGACACCAAATACACCAACATTACCATTGTATTCAGTAGATATGCCTATTCCACCATTGCCTCCAGCTATTTGCATACCGCCAGAGCCAATATAAGCTAAATGATTGGCATTATAAATTTCACCATCAATACCAAAGGTTCCACCACCAGCTCCACCATTTGCTTTATATGTACTATCTATTACAGCAGCACCACCGCCACCGCCAGCAACAATTACTCTATTAAGTAGGGTATCAGCACCAATTCTTATATCAGTAGCACCACCACCAGCACCACCACGATATCCGGCATTACCGCCACCATTAGCACCACCACCAGTTAGACTGTTCAAACTTGTACCATAACTACCGGCACCACCAGTATGAACAAATAAAGTATCACCAGCATTTAGATAAATATAACCTTTAGAATAACCTCCCATACCACCTTGAGCATATTCATTATTATATGATCCACCTTGGGCACCCCAAACTTCAAGTAGGTAATAGCCGGATTGTTCAATAGTTATACCTTGAACATTTGATGAATATGGAAATACACCATTATATACATAAGTATCTTCAGTGGTTGTTGTAAGAATACCAGATTCTTTACCAGCTGAATCTACAGAATAAGCTTTAAATGTCGTTGCTGTTGTATCATTAAATGTATAAGTACTATCTGCACTTGATACATAAGTATCTCCGCCATCAGCACTATAATAATACATTGCACCATTAGTACCTACATTACTATCTTCAAGAGAAAGTGTCGCCATATTATTTTCGGCCATTAAAGACATACTTTGTACTATTGGTCCACTTGCAACATCAAGGTAAGCTACACAACTTGTTCTACTTGTTGCTGCAACAACAACTCTTTGATTATCTAAGCTTAAAGTCGATGTTCCTGTACAACTTGATTTTTCACTATTCAAATCATAGTAATAATTGCTTGGAATTGTATCAGCTTCATAATAAGTTGGGGAACCGCTTTTAGATTGTAAGAATATTTTTAGGGCAATATCCACATTTAGAGCATCCATATAAACATCACATTCAGCTTTACCAGTTGCTTCAACACTAAACATATTATCAGCTGCTAAATAAGAGACTGTGGCATTACTTGTACAAAATGTTTTTTCTTGATTTAGTTCATAACCAATTGATGGCATAGTTGTTGTTTGTAATATTGTGTAATCACCGGTTCCTTCACCAGTTGCAACATCAACATTTTCTGCATGAACTCTTAAGGTTATATCCAAATTTGCTGTTGAATCAAAATACATATAGCAAACATCATGCCCATAAGCGGTTATATCTGCTTCAAAAGCATTAGGATCATAATTAATTACAGAACCATTGGTACAATAACTCTTGGCTTCATTATATTCATAACCGGCCTGTGGAATATATGGATATAATACATATTCTCCTTCTATAGCAGAACCATAATTTTCATTATCAATGTTCTCAACTCCATCAATTCTATCTTCTACCATTACTCTTAATTCAATATCAGCAATATCACCAGTAGAACCTCCAACTATTGGAGTTACTGCTTCAACTTGGTAAAATGCATAAGTTACAAAAATAGAGATGCACGCCAAAAGAATTACCACTACTCCACCAATTAAAGGAATGCGGTATTTTTTTACTTGTTCAGTTATATCTTTATTAAATAACTTTTTTATATCATTAACATATGTATTTATTTTATCTTTCATATGCATCTTACCTATCCTATACTAATTTTAATGTATTATCCCTTTAAAGTCAATTCATTTAATAAATTTTTTAAAACATTTTACTATTTTTTTGTTATAATATATAATATTATTAAAGGACGTGATTTTATGTTTGATGGTAAATTAGTGCATTTTATTGGTATCGGTGGTATTAGT
Organism: uncultured Bacilli bacterium; assembly: GCA_944332705.1. Lineage (GTDB taxonomy): Bacteria > Bacillota_I > Bacilli_A > RF39 > UBA660 > Onthocola_B. The sequence continues at coordinate 8,503 of CALVKM010000020.1, read as the reverse complement.
ATGAGTGGTATTGCTTATATTATTCAATCACTTGGGGCAAATGTTACTGGTAGTAATATTGTTTCTAGTGAAGTTACTGATAAACTTATTAGTGATGGCTTCAATGTGCAAATTGGACATCATCCGGAGATGATAAAAGATGCTGATATCATTGTTTATACAGCAGCTATAAAAGAAGATGACTCAGAACTAGTTGAAGCAAAAAAATTAAATAAAGAAATTTATGAAAGAGCAGTATTCTTAGGTGAACTTTCTAAACATTATGAAAACACTTTATGTATTGCAGGTACTCATGGTAAAAGCACTACAACTGGAATGGTTTCACTAATATTTTTAGAAGCTAAACTTAATCCTACTATTCAAATTGGAGCTATGCTAAGTCCCATCAATGGTAATTACTATGTTGGTGATACCAAATACTTAATCATTGAAGCTTGTGAATATGTGGATTCATTCTTACATTTTTATCCAACTGGCAGTATTATCACTAATATTGATGATGATCACTTAGATTATTTTAAAAACTTAGATAATATTAAAGCATCTTTTAACAAATTTGTTAATTTAATGCCAAATACTGGCATACTTGTTAAAAATAATGATGATGTTAATTCTTTAAATGTGGAAAATGGTTTTAGTGGTAAAGTAATAACTTATGGTATCAATAATAATGCTAATTATGTTGCTAAAGAGATAACTAAAAATGATTTAGGACATTATTCATTTGATATTTATAAAGATGATTCATTACTTACACATATTGATTTAAAAATTAATGGTAAACATAATGTTTATAATGCTCTAGCAGCTATTGCTCTATCCCATGAATACATTAGTGATATAAATATTATCAAAGCGGGATTAGAAAAATATCATGGCGTTGGTAGAAGATTTGAATACCTAGGTACCTATAATGGCGCATATTTATATGATGATTATGCGCATCATCCAACCGAAATAAAAACAACAGTTGAATCTGTTAAAAGTGTTAAACATAATCATGAATATGCTATATTTCAAGGACATACTTATTCCAGAACCAAAGAACATTTAGATGAATTTGCAGAAGTCCTAGCTAACTTTGAAAATGTTATTATTGCTCCGATATATGCCGCAAGAGAGACGAATACATTTAATGTTTCAGAGAGTATGTTAGTTGATAAAATAAAGATTAAAAACAAAAATGTAATTTATTTAGATACTTATGATAAAATAAAAGAATATATAAAAAACAATGTTCATGAAAAAGATTTAGTTATATCTATCGGAGCTGGAGATGCCAATAAAATAGTTAAGGAATTAGTTTCAAACTAATTCCTTTTCTTTTAAAAATTTACGATATTCTTCTAAAATTTTAATTATTTCCTCACTACTTTTACACTTACAAATATTATTTTTAATTTCTTTATTTTCTGGTAATCCTTTTAAATAATTTAGTAAATGTCCTCTTATTTCTAAAACTGCTTGGGATTCAGTTGTATTTTCTATTAATTTATTTAAATGATATTTCATCATGTCTATTTTTTCATTAAATCCAACTTTTTTAAGTAAAGCGCCATTATCTAAATAATCTACACACTCTTTGATTAGCCAAGGATTTCCCATTAGTGCTCTACCAATCATTACAGCACAACATCCTGTTTCATCAAGCATTCTTTTAGCATCATAACAACTTTGAACATCACCATTACCAATAACAGGAATAGATACATTTTTAACTACTTCTTTAATTATATTCCAATCGGCCTTACCGCTATAACCTTGAGCACGCGTGCGAGCATGAATGCTTAGTGCTTTAGCTCCAGATTCTTCAATTATTTTGGCCACTTCTACAGCATTAATGTGTTCACTATCCCAGCCACTACGAATTTTAACTGTTACAGGAGTATCTACTGCTGCAACTACTTTAGTAACAATCTCTCTAATTAATTCTGGATTTTTTAAAAGCGCTGAACCTCCACCAGATTTAATGGCAATTTTAGGAACAGGACAACCCATGTTTATATCAATAAAAACATTAGGATACAACTCAGTAATAATTTTGGCAGATGCCGCCATAGTGTCAGGATTAGAACCAAAAAGTTGCACTCCAACAGGAATAGTTATTTCATCAATTCCTTTTAACATCTCTAAAGTTTTCGCATTATTTCTAATAATTGCTTCGCTACTAATAAGTTCAGTAAAAGCTAGACCTACTCCCAACTCCTGTGCAATAGAAATAAATGTCGGATTAGAAATACCCGCCATCGGAGCTAAAACTACCCTATTTTTAATCTCAATATTTCCTATATTCCATTTCATAATAACCTCTATGGTTCTACCCTATTTGGTCCTCGGAATATAAACATCGTTTCTTTTAAAGATCCGGTTTCTAGTAACAACATAGTTAATCTATCAACACCAAAAGCAAAACCACCATGCGGAGGACAGCCATATTTAAAAAATTCTAAATAAAATTTGACATCTTCTCCCAAGCCTTTTTCTTTAGCTTGATTACATAATATTTCATAACGGTGTTCTCTTAGAGCTAAAGTTGTTGTTTCGCATCCCTTCCAAATAAGGTCAGCCCCTTGTGGTATTCCATTTTCTCTTTTGTGATAAAAAGCTCTTTTCTTAGCACTAAAATCCGTAACAAAAACAAATTCATGACCATATTTTTCTTTGATGTATTTAGAAGCTAATTTTTCAGTTTCAGCATTCATATCTCCGATGTCTTCATAATTCATTTTAAAATCATATTCGCTCTCTAAAACTTGATATAATTCTGCTAATTTGATTCTTGGAAAAGGTTTTTGAGGAATAACAACATCAACATTAAATACTTTTTTTATTTGACTCTCATATTTTTCTTTTACTTTCGTTAAGCCAGCAATAATTAAATCTTCTTCAAAATCCATTATTTCCTCAAGAGAATCTATATAGCTCATTTCAATATCAAATGAGGTAAATTCTGTTGCGTGGCGATAAGAATTAGAATTTTCTGCTCTAAATGCTGGAGCTATTTCAAATACTTTTTCAAAACCACTGCACATAGCCATTTGTTTATAAAATTGAGGACTTTGAGCAAGATATGCCACTCTATCAAAATATTTTAGTTCAAATACCTCAGACCCCGATTCACTTGCGGCACTAATAATTTTAGGAGTATGAATTTCTAAAAATCCACAATTTATTACAAATTCTCTAAAAGCATTAATTAAACAAGTTTGCACTTGAAACATTAAGGTATTCTTTTCGCTTCGCAAATCTAAAAAACGATAATTTAATCTAGTATCAATTAAGGCACTATTACTATCTTTATAATTTATTGGTAGCTCTTCTAAACATTTGCTAGTAACCAAAATATCTTTAGGTATTAATTCCATACCATTTAATTTCACCTTTTCGTTTTCAAGTAATGTTCCAGTTATTTTAACTGTACTTTCAACAGTCAAATTAGAAACAATTTCATTTAATTTACTATTTTTCTCATTCTTTTCAATAGTTACTTGAACTTTACCCGTAATATCTCTAATAACTAAAAATTGCACATATTGTAAGTCCCTGATATTATCAACAAATCCTGCAATTGTTATTTCCTCATTAAAATAATTGTGTAAATCTTTAAAACTTATCTTTTTCATATGACCTCCATTAAAAAAACAGTTACTTTCCCCAAGGGACGAATAACTGTTAATCCGCGGTACCACCCTAATTATTATATAAAAATATATAATCACTTTCTAAGATAACGGTTTAACCGACTTATTCTACTAATGTTTCAAATAAGTAGCTCATAGGTGTCTTTCATTTGTCAATTATGTTATTTTCCACCAAACAATAACTCTCTATTATAATTTAACAAATTACTCTTCCTAGTCTTTGCTGATAAAAAGATTATAGCATATCAATTAATCTTTGTCTAGCAAATGTTATAGCTCATTTTTCATCTTCAATTAATTTTTCGTTATCTACATATTTATAAGTTAAATTGTTTTGTTTAGTAATAACTGGCTTTCCTAATTTTTCTTCAAGATTATCTTTAGCCACTTTGGCAACATTACCACCAGCTTTAGCCATTTCTTTATTTTCCTTTAAGCCATGTGGTTTATGCGTTTTTACAAGTTCTCTAGTAGCAATTTCTCCTAAATCTGTAAAGCTAGCCATAATTTAAACGGCTCTGCTTTAGGAGATGGCACTGATTCAATAAGCCTTAATATACCTTTGGTATCTAAAGTATCGGTAGCATACATTTTCCCATCTTTAGAAGACTTCATTTTCAGTTGTACACATTTTGTGTACAACTCACTCTTCTCTTCTTCTGAAAGTCGTTTTTTTAACATGTTCCAATAGTTTCTTGGATTATTACTACCCGTTAATGCACTAATTACATCAACTACACTAAAGTAGTAATCTTCTTTATTATTATCCCAAACACTTCTTATTTGGGCTCCTTCAAATAAATTTGTTATTGTTTCTAACTTATTATTGTTCATTTTACCTCCTTTTCTGATTTTCTTAATAAATTATAACAATTATCATAGCGTGATGTGTTGTTACTATGATTTAACTTTGTTTCCAAAGTTCTTCTCCTTTCTTTATATATTTCGCCCTAAACATAAATAAAAAAATAATACACTAAAATCAAGGGAGGACCTTAATATCTAATTAAATTATAACATTAAGTTTATCTTAAGTAAAGAAAAATGTTACATAAAGTAACATGATTAAATCTTTATTCAAAAGAAAAAAGGCACCGTAGTCCCTTTAATCCCCATATCCAATATTACTATCGAACTAGTAAGTACCAAACATGGAACTCAAACTAAACTCATTGTAAAATACCTTTTTTAGTCTTTTGTAAGTATACCTATATCTCCTGGAGTTATTAAAAAAGCATTAGAATCATCTGTATCAAGATGTACTTCATAATATCCGTCATCTGATACTTTAGCTTTAATATCAATTACTCCTGGTTTTTCGCCATTGATATGAAGTTTTAATACTTCATCATCAACAACTCCAAGTTCTTTAGCCTTATCAGGATTCATATGAACATGACGATCTGCTATAATAGCGCATCTTTCAGTAATTTCTCCTTTAGGTGTAGAAATTGTTACAATTTCTGCGCCTTCTAAATGTCCACTCTTTCTAACTGGTGGCCTAATACCTAGTTTTCTGGCATCAGTCATTGATAATTCTACTTGATTATAGCCTCTCAATGGTCCAATTATTCGAACATTTTCAAATACACCTTTTTCTGTTTTAACTGTAACAGTTTCATTCGCCGCAAATTGACCTACTTGATTTAAAGGATTTCTTACTGTTAAATCATGATCAAATAATTTAGCGTGAGCTTCTTTAGTTAGATGAACATGTCTTGCACTAATATTAATACTTACTTCACTTTTCATTTTCTTCACCATTATTAGTATACAACACTTTTAGAAAAATAAAAAGAGTTTTACTTAAATAGCAACTCTTCTTATATGTTCTTTTGGTTGTTCTGATGCGTTAATTTGTTCTAACATTAAAGCATCCGTTTTAATTAATCTTGATACATATTCTTTTTCTGTATCAGAAAAACTTGGATTACTTAAGATTTGATAACGAAAATCTCTGGCATCTTTTATTCTTGGTTCATTAATAATATTAAAATGTAAATTATTATTTATTGAGTTATATTCATCTTCCCTTAAACTAACACAAAAATCACCATTTTGATAATTAAGTACTACATCACCATTACTAGAAAGAGTATTATAACTAACTAAAGGCATTTGTTCATATAAACCATAATTAGCCTCAATTCTATCATATATTACTCTTTTTCCTTTATCAGTTATAGTAGCATCATTATTTCTAAGGATAAGTGACATATAATCTACAACCTCATTATCTACAACTATACCAGTTGTTAATCCTGGATTATTAAATATTGTTTTAACTAAAGCATCATTTATATCTTTTGATACAATACTTGGGTTATTAAGTATTAGAAAAACAATTGTTGGAGCTAAAAATGATGCCCCATTTTCCTTTTCTTCTACTCTAATTGCCATATTTAAAAAGACAGGATTATTAACAACTTTTTGCCAAACATTTTTAGATGTTTCCAAATCTTTTTGAACAAATAATAATTGATATAATTCATAATCTAATTTTTGTTCTAAAAATTCCATAAAAAAACCCCCTTTTTAAGTACGGAGATTATTTTACTACATTTATTCAATAATGTCAATATCTAAAATTTTGCCATGATCTAGTTCAATTTTTACAATATCAATGTCTTTTTCAACATCATCAAGGATTACTTTATCATTATATGTAAGAATTAATCTATCATCTAAATTAAATCCTTTATCTAAATATTTAAGTAAATAGCCCATTATTGCTCTTTTATGAGTAAATATAACTATATTATGATTCCCATATTTTTTAAGAATTTTATTTATAGCAATATTCATTCTACTACTTGTTTCATTTAGAGATTCTCCTCCATTGAATTTAAAATCAAAATCGCGTTCTTGCATAAATCTAAGCATCTTGATATTTCTATTGCCAAGTTTTCCAATCTTTGAATCATTCAAAAAAGAATTAATATATATTTCTGTATTTTTGTAACTCGCATAGTACTTGGCGGTACTTAAGGCAGATGCATAATTTGATGAATAAATTACATCAGCATCAATCTTTTTAACCAGTTTAACCGCTTCTTTTTCACCTTCAATAGATAAAGGACGATTTAGTCTTTTTTCTTCTACTGATTCATCTGTTTCATAAAAAATATTTTCTAAAACCATATTATTACTTACTAAATATAAAGTCATTACTACCATACTCCTTATATCTATTTTAACACAAACAAATATAAATTAGAATAGATTTCTAACCAAATTGATTGACTCTAAATAAAATCACTGGTATAATTAAGATATATTAAAAGGGGGTATGGTTTATGCTTTGCAATATACTAGAAAAAATTAAAGAAGATAAAGGATTTATTATTGAATTTGATACTATTGACGATTACATTAATGGTTTAATTAAAAATAATAACAAAGTTACTGTAACTATAAATAATATTACAACCGAACCTTTATTATTTGTGCTAATTCATGAAATAACCCATACTTTTAAATTGAATGAGTTAAAAGTACTAATTATTGAATATTTAAAGAAAACTTTAAAAATAAAAACTAATATAGATGAGAATGAATTATCTGATGAACTTATCTGCGATATTGCAGGTATTCTTTTAAATGATGAATTATTATTAATAGAATTATTAAATAATCTTATTAATAAATATAAAGGTATTAGTAAATATAAAAGATTCATTAATACTTTTATGAGATTATGGAAAACATCATATGATGGAGATGTTTATTTAAAAGATGTAGAATATTCAATTAAATACTATAATAATATAGGATATGTTGCAAAATATGACAATATTAATTATGTATTAAATAAGTCAGATAACATTCAAAAGAATATTAAAAACTATTTTGATAAATATATTAAAGGTTTAACAATAAATAATATAATTTTAGATCAAGGGAAAAAATTTGCATTTCCAGGATATAAGCAAAATTTTTATAATGAGGTTAAATGTCCAACAATAACTATTCTAAAAGAATTAATGTTTATATTAAATAATCCACAACATCAACCAAATTATCAATTTAATCATTTAGGTAAAAAGAAAAAGCATTCAAATTTAGATGCTTCTGGAGGATTTAATCACTACAATGTTTTGATTGGTATACCAGACAATTCAGGACATATTAAAATATACAATGCAGATTGTATTACAAGAATTAATAAAAACCAACAAGAATATTTTTATGATTTAGATAAAATAAAAGACACAGGTCAGAAGGTCGTAGATATTTAATCTAAACCCATAACAGACGGTTCTGTGTCTTTTATAATAAGTTGAAACTACAGAAACAACTTTAAAAGTCATTTATCAACAATTTCAACTGTTACTAATAATATACTACATTTTTCACAGTTCGTCAACAATATTCTGTTGATAAAATTAAATTTTGTTATAATTCCAAACAAAAACAAAATAAAAATATTATTCTAACAAATAAAAGATACAGGTCACAAGGTCGTAGATATTTAATCTAAACCTATACAGACACTGTATCTTTTAATACGAAAAGAATATTTCTTTTCTAATATTAATATATACTCACTTCTAAATTTTGTCAATCTAAATTTATTAATAAATTTCCTCTTTTGTATTTACAAATACATAAAAATTAGATATAGTTAAAGTATGGGTGGTACTTATGAAAGATAAAATAATATTAATGCTTGCAGATGGCGAAAAATTATCTCCAGCTAAGATTAGAGATAATTTATATATTTCTAATAGCAAAAATGATCGATTTAAATATGATGAATTAACTAAATGTTTAAAAGAATTAGAACTAGATGGAATTATTTATTATGATACTTATGAAAATAGGTATTTTACTTTTCCATCTAGTTTTTTATTGTTAGATGT
>CALVKM010000019.1 GCA_944332705.1 uncultured Bacilli bacterium | reverse complement strand
AATATAAAGCTTATAAGACATGTGGTAATAAAAATAATCATATAGGACTTCCTTTAACGATACTTAGTATGGATGAAGATAGTGAAATACTAGTTTTAGAAATGGGAATGAATCATTTTGGAGAAATAAGTTATTTAACAAGTATTGCTAGACCTAATGTGGCAATTATTACTAATATTGGAACAGCTCATATAGGTAATTTGGGAAGTCGCGAAAACATATTAAAAGCAAAACTTGAAATACTAAAAGGTTTAGATAAAGAAGGTTATGTGATAATTAATAATGATAATGAATTATTATATAATTGGTATTTAAAAAGTAAAGATAAGTATAATATTATCACTATTGGTATCAATAATAATTCTGATTATTTAGCAACTGATATAAATATTCAGGATAACTCTAGCACATTTAAAGTTTTAAATAAAGAATATTTTGTGCCGGTTTCTGGAGAACACTTTGTTTATAATGCTTTAATGGGTATTGCGGTTGGTAACTTGTATCACGAAGAATACAAAGATATTTATGAAGGAATTAGGTCGTTCGAACTTAGTAGCAACAGAATGAATATAATAAGTAGGGAATCAAATATAACAATTATAGATGATTCTTATAATGCTAACTATGATTCAATGAGTTATGCTATTAAGTATTTGGCATCTCTAATGGGGAGAAGAATTGCTGTTTTGGGTTCAATGTTTGAACTGGGAAATTATACTGAAGAATTACATAGAAAAATTGGTGCATTAGTAGTTGATGAAGGAATAGATATATTAGTTACAGTAGGTAAGGAAGCAAATTATATTTATGAAGAAGCTAAAGAAAAAATAGAGGCAATTCATTTTGATAATAATAGTGATGCTATCAAGTTTTTGAATAGTATTATAAAAGAGGGAGATTATATACTTATTAAAGCAAGTAACTCAATGAAATTTAGTGAAATAGTAGATGCATTAAGATAAGGGGAGTTATGAAATTAGGGGTTTTGTTTGGTGGTACATCTAGTGAACACGAGGTAAGTGTTGCAAGTGCTTGTAGTGTTGTTGGGTCTTTAGATAAAGATAAATATAAGATATATCAAATATATATTGCTAAATCTGGAGACTGGTATCATGTGCTAGAAGATATGCCTAAAAATTCTTTTGGGTGGTTACCTAAAAGGAAAAAAAGGATTAAGAATGTTTTTAAATTCTTGAGTAGTCTAGAATGCGTGATACCAGTAATTCACGGCAAAAATGGTGAAGATGGCACTATTCAAGGGTTACTTGAAGTACTCAATATTCCATATGTTGGCTGTGGAGTACTTACTAGTAGCATATGTATAGATAAGGTATATACTAAATATGTTTTAAAACATGCTGGTATTAATGTTACACCAGATTTATATATTAAGTGTGATAACAATAAATTTTATTTAGTTAGTGATTCTTTTGATTATAAAGAGGTTAGTGTTTTAGAAATTGATAAATTAATTCAAAATAAATTGAATTATCCAGTATTTGTAAAACCCGCAAGAATGGGTTCATCAGTGGGAGTATGTAAAGTAAGCTGTTTAAATGAATTAATAGATGCTTTGTATAATGCCAAAAATCTTGATGATAAAATATTAATTGAAAAAGCTATTAATGGTCGTGAACTGGAATGCGCAATTTTAGGTAGTACAGCATCAGCTTTAGGTGAGATAAAAAGTGCTGATGTGTTTTATTCTTATGATGCTAAATATAAAAATGAGGAATCTAAGACTATAATACCTGCAGATATTGATCAAAATATTATGGATAGTATTAGAGATATTGCTCTAAAGATATGTCGAGTTCTAGAAATTGATACATTATCAAGAATTGATTTTTTCTTAGAAGATAATACTAATAAGATATATTTAAATGAAATTAATACATTCCCAGGATTTACGGATATTAGTATGTATCCAAAATTAATAGAATATGGTGGTATTAGTTATACTGAATTACTTGATAGATTAATTAATTTAGCCAAATTATAAAAAATGGCCATGCTTGAATCCCAGTGTTTATGAGGGTAAAAATGGAAGTGTGGCAAATTCGGAATCGATTCCGAATTTGCCATAGATGATTTAAAAATATTTTGTCGATTTAATAAAATGTAGAAAAAATACAATTTAGTTGAATATAGTTGTATTTTTTCTACATTTATAGTACAATATTAACAGGGATGTGATATTGTGTTAAAAAAAATAGTTATAGAAAATTTTACAACATTTAAAGATAAAACAACTATTGATTTTACAGCCACTAATTATAAATTATTAAGTGAAACTAATGTTGGTAATAACAAAATATTAAAAGGAGCTTTATTTGTGGGAGAAAATGCCACTGGTAAAACTAATATATTAAAAGCTATAACTTTATTATTAGATATGTTAATTGGAGAGCTGAAGTCAGAACAATTAGAATTAATGAAATGCTTTTATAGTAATAAAAAAACATTTAAAATAGAATATATCTTTGATATAGATGGTCATGAATTAGATTATTTAATTGAATATGGTAATAAAGCTATTGTTAGTGAAAAATTAGTTCTTGATAAAAAGATATTAATAGATAGAATTGGAACTAATGCTAAAATATATTTTACGGAAGAAAAAACATATGATAATATAGCAAATCAAATATTATTTTTAAGAAGAATGTATTTTGATACTAATTTTTATGAAAATAATATCTTATTAAAATGGTTAGATTATTTACAAAAATCCGTATATATTAATTGTTATAATAGAAAAATAAAAGTTTATTCTAATAATATTTCTATGATAGCTGAAAATTACTTGAATGATAAAGATATAAATAAAATAAATAAATTTTTAAAAGAGATAAATTATGGTACAACAGTTGGTTATGAATATATAAATGATAAATTATATCCTACTTTTAAAAAAGAATATACTTATATATTTGTGCCAAATTTATTAGAATCTACAGGTAATATTACACTTTTTCATTTAATACCAATATTTATTAATGTTCAAAATAATGATTATATGATAATATTAGATGAATTTAGTAGTGGTTTTCATAATAATTTAGAAGAATGTTTAGTTAGATACTTCTTTCAAAAATCAAAGAATTCTCAACTTTTCTTTGTAACGCATTCAACTAATTTGTTAAATAATTCTTTGCTTAGACCAGATCAGATTTATGCAGTTTCTTTTGTAAAAGGTCAAAGTAAATTATTTAGATTTTCTAATGAAGCACCTAGGGAATCACAAAATATTGAAAAAATGTATTTGAATGGGGTTTTTAATGATATCAGAAATTATACCAAAGAATTTAAAATTAAATAGAAAGAAAAGAATTGGCACAGTAATTATAGTTGTTGAGGGTGCTAGTTTTGAGTTTGAGTTATTAGTTCAAATATTTTATTATGTGTTACATTATAAATGTGTAACTAAGTCACGAAAATATAATAAAATACATGAATATAGTGAGTATGCATCAGTAGATACCAATAGTTCTCGAATAATAATTATTAATACGGCAAATTCAAATATAGGTTCTATTGATAATCCTGATTACTTTAATGAATTATATTTGATGCTGTTGCAAAAATATAATTTAGATATTAAAAACTGTTCAATATATTATGTTTGGGATAGAGATAATTTGTCTAATAAATCTGCAGAAGTAAAAAGATTGTTGGAACAATTTGCTAATGCATATGATAATCTTAATTATGATTTACATGGTTTATTGTTATTAAGTTATCCCGCAATAGAAAGCTTTTTAATTTCTGGTTTTGAAAAAGATTATATTGATAAGAAAATAATTAATTTTAAAAAATATGTTAAAGATAATAATTATAAAATAAAAGATATAAATAAAGATACATTAAAAAAATCGGTGATTAATATGCACCAATTACTTTTAGATATGGGAATATCTGAATATGATACGAGTAATTTTAAAAATATTAATTTAGATATCTTTGATTATGAAGAAAAAATATTTAAAAAAAGACAATATTATAAAACCTTATCATTATTAATGATAATTTTAATAGATTTAAAAATTGTTGAAGAAAAATAAAAAAGTACCTATAAAATAAAAGGTACTATAATTAAAACTATACTTAATATTAAAGATATTTTACTTAAGAATAAATCTAGTGGAGTAATACACTCACTAGGTTTTTTAGTGTTAATAAACATTTCATATGTATCATTAATTTTAGGATTAAAGCCTAATATTTTATATCTAATGTTATCACTTGTACTATATTCTTCACCTTTAAATTTATATTTATAAAAATAAACATACATGTTTTTTTGATAGGTAGTTCTTTTTATTACATCAGTTACTGTTGCATTTATTTTTATCATATGTTTCTTTTTTAAATATAATCTTATATATTTATATATTAAAATAAAAGCTATAGAAAAAAATATAACAAAAAGAATCGTTTCTTCATTACTCATTAATTATCACCCTAAATTAAATTTATCATATATTACTTAATTTTACAAGATGTAATTTTTACTTTGTAAGTTGTAATTGACAAGTTTAAAATATTATAGTATATTTAGTATGTAAATTATTTATTTGTTCCAGTAATTAGTAGAAAGTTTATAGAAAGCAAGTGGTTGATGGAAACTTGTAATGGAATACTTTTGAAGATAAGCAAATTTATAAATAATCGCTATTTCGCGTTATCGAATAAAGAGCATAGATTCTATGAAATAAGGTGGCACCGCGGATTAATCCGTCCTTATATTATAGGGTTTTTTTAATCTTAGGAGGATATATGAAATTAAGTGTAGATTATAATATCAATAATGTTGGTGATGTAGTTACATTAAATGGTTGGGTTGCAAAGGTGAGAAATCTTGGAGGAGTTATATTCATTGATCTTCGAGATAGATCAGGTATTATGCAACTTGTAATTAAACCAGAATCTAGTGTTTATGATTTAGCAAATACTTTGCACAATGAATATGTAATAAGTATTAAGGGTAAGATTGTAAAAAGAGAAAGTGTTAATAAAAACATACCTACTGGAGAAATAGAAGTTGAAGTAAGTGATTTAAAGTTACTCAACAAATCACTTGAAATACCATTTGCTCTAACAGATGATACAACAGCCCTAGAAGATACAAGACTTAAATATCGATATTTAGATTTAAGAAGGAGTGCTTTAAATAAAAACTTAGTTTTAAGGCATAAAATAATGATGGTTACCAGAAATTATTTTGACTCTCTAGGTTTTATTGAAGTGGAAACACCAATGCTTTGTAAAAGTACACCAGAAGGGGCAAGAGATTATTTAGTACCATCAAGAATAAGTAAGGGTAAGTTTTATGCGCTACCACAATCACCACAGATATTTAAACAACTTCTTATGGTCGGAGGCATAATACGATATTTTCAAATAACTAAATGCTTTAGAGATGAAGATTTAAGAGCGGACCGCCAACCAGAATTTACGCAAATAGATATGGAAATGAGTTTTACCAGTGAAGATGAAGTTATGGATGTAACAGAAAAATTAATTGCTAAAATATTTAAGGAAGTTAAAGGGATTGATATTAAGTTGCCACTAATAAAGATGAAGTGGGATGAAGCTATGAGCATATATGGATCAGATAAACCAGATTTAAGATTTGATTTGCCAATTAAAGATATAACTAATATATTTTCAAATACTAATATTGAGTTTATGAAAGGCGTAGAAGTAAATGCTATTGTTGTAAATGATAAAGCAAGTGATTTTTCTAGAAAAGAAATTGATAAACTAACGGAATTTGTAAAAACTTATAAAGCATCAGGACTAGCTTTTCTAAAAATGGATACGGAACTTACTGGTTCAATTGCTAAATTATTTAGTGATGAAGAAAAGAATACTTTAATTAAAGAATTAGATTTAAAAGATAATGACATTGTCTTTATAGTAAGTGGTAAGAAAAATATTGTTAAATCTTCTCTTGGTGCTTTAAGAATAAAACTAGGTCATGATTTAAATTTAATTCAAGATGGTGATTATAAATTATTATGGGTTGTTGATTTTCCATCATTTGAATGGAGTGAAGAAGAAGGAAGATTTATGGCTATGCATCATCCATTTACTGCTCCAAAAGATGAAGATATAGATAAGTTAATAAATGACAAGGAACATTGTTATTCTAAAGCTTATGATATCGTAATTAATGGTTATGAAGCAGGTGGTGGTTCAATTCGTATTCATGATGAGAAAGTTCAAGAAAAAATGTTTGAAGCATTAGAATTAACGGAAGAACAAATAAAAAATAAATTTGGTTTCTTTGTTGATGCTCTTAAGTATGGTACACCACCACATGGAGGCCTCGCTATAGGTCTAGATAGACTCACCATGATTCTAGCGGGAACTGATAATATCAGAGATGTTATTGCATTTCCAAAAACTGCCAGTGCTAGTGATTTGATGAGTGATGCACCAAGTGTTGTTGATAGTGCTCAATTAAAAGAATTAGGTATAAAAGTATCAGAGTAATCTGATATTTTTTAAAATTTTCTGAAAGCTGCACAGCAAAAACTTGAAAATTGCACAACAAATCTTCTGAAAGTTGCACAATAAAATATTTTAAAATTAGCATTAGTAAATAAAATAGCTGTGAATAATTATTTATGGTATACTTTTTATAGAGGTGTTAAGTATGCAATATATTTTAATGAATAAGAATATTGAAGTATTAGAATTTACCTATGATGAAGAGTTGCATACTATAACTAGGATTAATGATATTATTAATTTTGATTATGCACCAGTAGGTATAATGGATTTTAATAAAGTTATAAATAGAAAAGATTTATCTTCATGGTGGAAAAGTAGAGCAATTCCTGAATCTCGAAGCAAAATAAGAGAAATATTAGAAGAAATGCATATAGATTCATCAATAGAATTACTAGAAAAATGTATGGGACTTAGTTTAAGTGATCAGTATTGGATTAAAAATAAAGATAGTAAAGTACTATGGAGTGATATAAATTTCTTTGAAAATGATTTTAGTAGTGATATGGGTAAATTATTACTTCGAGAAATTAATTATTCTACGGATTTAGATTTATTCAGTCCAGATAATTCTAGTGATGGTAATTTAAAGAAAAAATGGATTATTTTAAATGGTGAAAGATATTTAATTAAAGGTGGAGGAGTATTTAATCAAGAACCATTTAACGAAGTTATTGCAACTGCTCTTTATAAAAGAATATTAAATAGTGATGAATATGTACCATATACATTGATTAAAGAAAATGGTATATATTATTCGTGTTGCCCTAATATGATTAATTCAAGTGAAGAATTAATACCAGCATATTACATAGATAGGATGGATAAATTAAGAGGTAGTGACTCTTTATATAAACAATATATTGATATATTAAATAAACTTAATATACCAAAATCTCAAGAATTAGTAGATAAAATGCTAATATGTGATTATATTTTAGCAAACTTTGATAGACATTATCGCAATTTTGGAGTTATTCGTAATGTTGATACTCTAAAGTATATAAAAGTAGCACCTATTTTTGATAGTGGAAGCTCATTGTGGGCTAATACACCAAATAATAGGATTGGTGAGGATTATAAGGCTAAACCATTTAATAGTGATGCCTATAAACAAATTAGTGGTATTAAGAATTTAGAATGGCTTAATTTAGATAAATTAGTTGGGTTTGATGAAGAGGTTAGAAATATTTTAAAACTTAATCCTGATATAGATAATGAAAGAACCCAAAAAATAATTATAGAAATAAATAAAAGAATAGAAAAAGTAAAAGATTTAAAAGAAAAATTAAATTATTAAAATTTAATTGATATTTCGTAAAAAGTGTGATATGTTGTTTGTAGAAATTGGAGCAGTTAATCTAGGGGTTATTTAATCTTTAGAAGCTCCAATTTTTAAGTTTATAAAGCAAAATAAATAATTTAAGCATTTTCTTTTAGACGTTTGTGTGATAAAATAAAATGGTAAGAAAAAGGAAGTGAAATCATGATTACAAAACCAAAAGGAACTTATGATTTAATAGGATTAGATGCTAAGATAAGTAATTATATTAATCATGAAATTGAATCATTTATGATTAATTATAATTATGAATATATTAGAACACCAGTATTTGAGGCAACAGAACTATTTCATAGAACTGTTGGAGATGGAGCAGATATAGTAAAAAAAGAAACTTATGACTTTACTGACCGGGGAGATAGAAGTGTTACTTTAAGACCTGAAGGTACTGCAGGAGTAGTTCGTTCAGTTATTGAAAATAAGTTGTATGGTAATAAAAACGATCCAATTAAGTTATATTATAATGAAACGATGTATCGTTATGAAAGACCACAATCTGGTAGATTTAGAGAATTTACGCAATTTGGGGTTGAAGTTTTTAATAGTAATGATCCATTAATTGATGCAGAAGTTATATCTTTAGGATTTAATTTAATAAGTAGTTTAGGTTTAGATGATGTTGTAGTTAAACTAAACACTTTAGGAGATACAGAATCAAGAAAGAGATATAGTGAAGCATTAGTAGATTATTTTAAACCACATATTCATGAGTTATGTGAAGATTGTCAAAATAGAATAAATACTAATCCTTTAAGAATACTTGATTGTAAAGTAGATAAAGATTCGGATATTTTAAAGAATGCTCCGAAGATTAGTGATTATTTATCTGATGAATCAATATTGCGATTTAATAAACTTAAAACTTATTTAGATAATTTAGAAATTGATTATGAAGTTGATGAGAGTATTGTTCGTGGTCTTGATTACTATGATGAATGTGTTTGGGAGTATAAGCTTAATGATGACATTGCTCTTGGTGGTGGAGGTCGCTATAATACTCTAGTAGAAAATCTCGGAGGACCAACTCTACCAGGCATTGGTTTTGCTCTAGGAATAGAGAGAATAATATTGAAGCTAAAAGAAAAAATAGGAGATAAAAAGGTTGATGCAAATATTGATGTATATATAATGAGTGTGTCAGAAGAAGAAAAAATATATGCAATTAAAATCGCTCAAGATTTAAGGCTTAATAATGTTATAACAGAAATTAATGGTGCTAATTTAAGTTTGAAATCACAATTTAAAATTGCTGATAATCTTGGAGCTAAATACTTAATTATTTTAAATAATGAAGATTTAAATAAGGGATTAGTTACGGTTAAAGATAATATTACAAAAGAAGAAGAAAAAGTTGATGAAGCAGTGATAGTAGATTATATTTTAGGAGTGATATAATGGATACAAATAAAAACAGTTTATTAATGCATTGGTTTTATTATTATGGTCAAATACCTAAGAGTTTAAAAATAATTGGTGAATTTGATCGTATTAAAAATGTTCGTTTTAATGATTTATATGACTTTGCAGTTGCATCATTTGCTGATAATCTTGCTGATCAATTATTGATAAATGCAATTTTGCATGAAGATGTTGATGAATTTTTAAATAATTTTCATGATAAATTTTTAGAATTTAAAAAAGAACATCCAGAAGCTTTTGAATTAATGGAAGAAGTATTTTTAGAAAAAATGAAGAGTACTTATTTAAATCAAAATGCTGCTGGTCCAACTGATTTAGTAATGTTTAGTAATAGAAAGGGTAGATAATATGGAAATAAAATATATATTTGATAATGCCAAAGATTTAGAGAATAAAAAGGTTATTCTAAATGGTTGGATTAGAAATCACCGACCTCAAAAAGAGTTTGGTTTTATTGATTTTTCTGATGGAACTTGTTTTAAACATTTACAAATTGTTTATGATAATACTTTAAGTAATTTTTTAGATGTTTCTAAATTGCTTGTTGGTTCATCTATAAGTGTAGAAGGTACTTTAGTTAAATCAAGTGGTAACCAAGAATATGAAGTAAAAGCTAAGAGTATTGCGATACTTGATAGTTGTCCTGATGATTATCCTATTCAAGCTAAAAGACACACTAAAGAATTTTTAAGAGAAAATGCTTATCTTAGACCAAGAACTAATATGTTTCAAGCAGTATTTAGAGTGCGTTCCCTAGCTGCGCAGGGCATTCATAAGTATTTTGGAGATAATGGCTATATTTATTTTAATGCTCCAATAATTACGGCGAGTGATTGTGAAGGGGCTGGAGAAATGTTTCAAGTTACAACTCTTGATTTAGACAAAGTAGCTAAGAGTGGTAAAGTCGATTATAGTAAAGATTTCTTTGGTAAACTTACTGGTCTTACAGTTTCTGGTCAGTTAGAAGCCGAAACTTATGCTTTAGCTTTTTCTAAAGTTTATACTTTTGGCCCAACTTTTAGAGCAGAAAATTCTAATACTAAAACCCATATGGCAGAATTTTGGATGATTGAACCAGAAATTGCTTTTTGTGATTTATTTGGCTTAATGGATATTGAAGAAGAAATGCTTAAATATGTAATTAAATATGTCTTAGATAATGCCAAAGATGAAATAGAATTTTTAGATAAATTTGTGGAAAATGGTTTAAAAGCAAAATTAGAAAAAGTAGTAAATTCTAAATTTGTGAGAGTAACTCATGAAGAAGTAATTAAAATATTAAAAGAATCAAATGAAAAGTTTGAATTCACTCCGGAATATGGGGAAGATATAGCTAAAGAACACGAAAAATATATCACAGAACATTTCGGAGGCCCAGTATTTATTTATAACTGGCCAAAAGATATTAAAGCATTTTACATGAAACAAAATGATGATGGTAAAACTGTTGGAGCAGTAGATTTAGAACTACCTGGTGTTGGGGAATTAATTGGTGGTTCACAAAGAGAAGAAAATTATGATAAGTTAGTTAATAGAATGAAAGAACTTGGTATGAATGTAGATGATATGTATTGGTACGTAAATTTAAGAAAATATGGTAGCTCTATTCATTCTGGTTTTGGTTTAGGTTTTGAGCGACTTGTCATGTATTTAACTGGTATGGAAAACATTAGAGATGTTATTCCATATTATAGAACACCTGGAAATTGTGAGTTTTAAAAATGGAAGATGTAAAAAACAATTTAGGAGATTATTTATTTTTAAATAGTGATGGTGGCTTGTACGAAGAAAGATGTAAGCAGTATGATGAGAGATTACCCAAAGTTTATGGTGATGCAGGAAAGTTAATTTATGTTGACTTTCCTAATCCCATATTACTTGATCAAAGTTATGAGGTATTCCCCATTAATGGAGTCATAGTTCATAATATCAATGGTAAAATGTTTGTGGTTAAGAAAAATGACCGCGACGGATTCTATTTAATGGATAACTCAGGTAATATAAGTAAAAAACACTATGATAGTTTAGTAATGGGTAATAATGCTTTAGTAATACTTAGTAATAATTATTATAAAAATAGTAAAATAGATCATGTATATACCATAGTTACAGAAGATGGTATTTTGTGGGTTAGTAGCAATTTACCTGATCAATTATTTAGTAAAAGTGGTTATTATATTTTAAGAGACAAAATAAATACATCTAAATTTAAAGGTTTAACTTTAGATGTATTATATGATAATCATAATAATCCTATAAAAGCATCAATAAATGATGACTTACTTGAATATTATGAATCTATTAAGAGTGAAGTTATTCCAAAAGAAAGAAAAATTGATTCAAGATTTATAATTGAAGAATTTACCAAAAGAGAGTTGATTAATTTAGGTTTTGGTACACATAATGATTCTTTAGTTGATATGATAATTGATGCAAATAGCAAAAATACTTTATTGGTAGTATCTTTAAATACGGGTAGAGTACTAACTTTTAAAAGTCCTGAAAGGGAGGAATTAGAAAATTTAAATAAAGAACATATAAGCTTATTAAGGAGAACGAGATGAAAAAAATTATAGTAATACTTGGTATGTGCGGTTCCGGAAAATCTGTGTTTTGTGATTATTTAGAAAAAAAGCATGATTTTAAAAGAATATATTTTGGAGAAGTTACTTTTGATAAGTTAAAAGAAAGTGGTTTAGAAGTGAGTCCCGATAATGAAAGAATGATGCGGGAAAAATTACGGCGTGATGGTGGTATGGGTGTTTATGCAACCCTAAATATTCCAAAAATAAAGGATGCAATAAATACAAGTGATGTATTAGTTGAAAGTCTCTATTCTTGGGATGAATTAAAAATTCTAAAAGAAAACTTTAGTAATATTACAACTATTGCCATAGTTGTAGATAAACATATTCGTTATGAAAGATTAGAGAAAAGAGAATATAGACCACTAACAAAAGAAGAAGCAGCTAAAAGAGACTTAACCGAAACTGAAAATATAAAGAAATGTGAACCAATTGCTAATGCTGATTATTACATAATGAATAATGGAACAATTGATGAATTTTATGAAAGGTGTGATGAAGTACTAAATGAAATTTACAAGTGAAATGGTTGATGATTTAGCAAATAAATTACTTATTGGTTTAAGTAAAGAAGAAAACGATTTAGTATTAAGAGAATTTGAGTTAATTGATGAATCTATGCAAGTTATTGCTAATATGAAAGGTATTGATGATATCGAACCTATGACTCATGCCCTAGATGATACAGAAATAATACTTAGAGAAGATATTCCAGAAGAATCTGTGCCAATTGAAGAAATACTAGCTAATTGTGATAACTATGAAGACAGAGAAATAGTAGTACCAAGGGTGGTGCAAAATGACTGAACTAGGAATTGTTAAATTACATGAAAAATTAATAAATAAAGAAATAACTAGTGAGGAATTAGTTAAAGAAAGTTTAGATAAATCTCACAAATTAAATGAAACTTGTAATGCTTTTGTGACAATTATTGATGATGCAAAAGAAGTTGAAGTAACTGATAATCTACTTTCAGGGATTCCATATGGCATTAAAGATAATTATTCAACTAAAGGAATTTTATCAACAGGATCAAGTAATACCTTAAAAGATTATGTGCCATTTTTTGATGCAACTGCTGTTGCTAATTTAAAAAAATGTGGAGCTATAGCAGTTAATAAAACAGCAATGGATGAATTTGGTATGGGAGGAACTGGTACAACAGCTCATACAGGTATTATTCATAATCCTTGGGATTTATCAAGAAGCTGTTCAGGATCATCAAGTGGTTCTGCGGCGGCTGTTGCGGCGGGAGTTTATCCTTATGCTTTAGGTAGTGATACTGGAGACTCTATTAGAAAACCAGCAGCTTTCTGCGGAATCGTTGGATATAAACCAACCTATGGTATGATTTCAAGATACGGCTTATTTCCATTTGCATCAAGTTTGGACACTTGTGGTGTCTTAACACGTAGTGTTCAAGATGTGGCGATTGTTGTTGATGCAATGAAAGGACAAGATGATAAGGATGCAACAAGTTGGGACTCAAGTAATATTCATTTATATGAATCTCTAACTGGTAAAGTTGAAGGTAAAAAAGTATTTTATATTAAAGAAATAGTAGATATAGAGAATTATCCAAATGCATCTGATACATTAAAAATGCATTTAGAAAATTTTCATAAATCATTAGATATCCTCTCATCTTTAGGAGTAGAGGTAGATGAAGTATCAATAGATAAAGAATTACTTAGAGTAATACCTAGTGTATATGTATGCCTTTCATGTGCTGAGGCAACAAGTAATCTATCTAATATGACTGGTATTATCTTTGGCCCTCGTGGTAACGGCTCAAATGTATTTGATATGATGAAAGATCATAGAACTAAAGGTTTTTCACCTCTTATAAAAAGAAGATTTGTAATTGGTTCATATATCTTACAAAAAGAAAATCAAGAAAGATACTTTGTTGGGGCTCAAAAAGCTAGAAGATTAATAGTGGATAAAATGAAGGAATTATTTAATACCTATGATGCTTTAATTTTACCAGTTTCAACTGGTCCAGCACCACTAATAGAAACTGAAACCGACCAACTAAATAGTGATGATACTCTTCTTTTAGAAGAACACTTACAAATTGGTAATTTTGGAGGTTTCCCATCAATTACCATACCAAATGGCTTAATTAATAACCTACCTGTAGGCATTAATATAACTGGTAATTGTAAGAGTGATGCAAATATTTTAAATATCGCTTATGCATTAGAAAGTAAAATGAATTATAAAGATATGGTGGTTAAAGATGAATAAACAAAAAGTAGTAATAGGTCTAGAAATGCACTGTGAAATGACTTCAAATTCAAAAGTATTTTCTAATGCTCGTAACTCTTATAATGAACTAGCTAATGATAATGTTGCACCACTAGATATGGCTTTTCCAGGAACACTACCAACACTTAATAAAGAATGTGTGAGAAAAGCTATACTTATGAGTTTAGCTTTAAATTGCCAAGTTCCTGAATATTTCTATTTTGATCGTAAAAACTATTATTATCCAGACCTTCCTAAAGGTTATCAAATAACTCAAATGCATGACCCAATAGGTACAAATGGCAAAGTAATAATAGATTGTAATGGTGAAGAAAAGACAGTACTCGTTCATGATATTCATCTAGAAGAAGATTCAGCTTCACTTGATCACTATTCAGATGCAACTTTAATCGATTACAATCGTTCTGGTGTGCCTTTACTTGAACTTGTTACAGAACCATGCTTAAATTCAGCTGATGAAGCAATAGCGTTCTTGGAAGAAATGAGAAGAATTTATAGGTATTTAGATGTTTCTGAGGCCGATACTAAAAAAGGCCAAATAAGATGTGATGTCAATGTATCTATAATGGATGAAGATAGTACCACTTTAGGAACTAAAGTAGAAATAAAAAATGTTAATTCATTCGCTAATGTTCGTGAAGCGATAAATTATGAAGTAAATAGACAATTAAAACTAAAAGAAGAAGGAAGATACGAAGAAGTAGAACAAGAAACTAGAAGATTTGATGAAGAGAGTGGTACTACTATTAGAATGCGGGGTAAAGTAGATGCCATTGATTATAAATACTTTGTTGAACCAAATCTTCCTAAATATAAAATAACTCCTGAATATTTAGAATCTATAAAGAAAAATATTCCATTACTGCCTCGAGATAGAAAATTAAATTATATAAATAAATATAATTTAACAGAACATGAAGCAAGCCTTATTATCAAAGATAAAGATTATGCCGATTACTTTGAAGAATGTATTAATATTGGAATAGATGTAAAGAGTGCCTATAACTGGTTAGTAGGTAATATTACTTCTTATTTAAATAAAGAAGATATAACTTTAAAAGATTTCTTTATAATACCGACATATCTAAAAGAAATAATAGATGCAATAAATAATAATACAATATCGAGTAAACAAGCTAAAGAAATATTTAATGAATGTTTAAATACTTTAAAAGAACCAAAAGAATTTATTAGTAATAATACTCAAGTATCTAATAAAGATGAACTTGAAAATATAATTGATAATATACTTACAAATAATCAAAAACAAATAGAAGATTATAAAAATGGTAAAACAAATCTATTTGATTATTTTGTAGGTCAAGTAATGAGGGAAACTAAAGGTAAAGCTAATCCAGTTATTACTAAAGAAATATTAAAAGACAAGTTAGACTCCTAACTTGTCTTTTACATTTTCCTTATTTTGAGATTTTTCAGATTTATGTTCTTTTTGAAAAGTTTCTACATGTTGTTTAATCAAGAATTCAATTTCTTTATTAACACTACGAGAGTTATACTCTGCAACTTCTCTTAATTGCTCCATTAAATCTTCATTAATTCTTAAGGTATAAGTAAGCATATACTTCATTTCCACATCCCCTTTGATGTCTATATGATATCAATTTTCAATAAAAATTGATAGATTAAAAATGCAGTCACTTTGCAGCATAGGGATACATTGTTCGACAAATTATTTAATTTGATTGTGATATACTTGCCTTGAAAGGAATGTTGATATGAAATCATTAAAAAATAAAAAGGTATTAATTGGAATAGGTAGTGTATTTGTAATAGCAATATTAATTACGACTTTATCATTAACTTTATCTAGTGATAATGAAATATTTCAAGCTAATGTAAAAGAAAAAGACGTAAACCAAGTAGGTGGTTTTCTAACACTTATGCTTGAAACTGAAGCCGGTTCTGGACAATATCAAGAATCAACATCAGGCACTTGGCCAGGAAATGATTATATATTTAATGAAAATATGAGTGCTTGCGAAAATGGAGGATAATTATCTTGGGATAGTAGTACTAATAGTGTTAAGTTACTTGCTAATTCTTCCGATGCATGTTATGTGTATTTTGATATAGTACAACAGATAGTATGAAGATAGGATTAATGTATGTAAGTGATTATGGGTTTGCAGTAAGTAGTAGTTACTGGACAGAAGCACTATATGATTATGATAATAGTACATTAAGAAGTAATAATTGGATGTACTTAGGGGCAGACGAATGGACTATTTCCCGCCGTTCGGACGATTCCGGCATTGCGTTCCTTGTGGCTTCGGCAGGGGCTGTCTATGGCTACTACAGCGCGAACTTTACGCTTGCGGTCCGTCCTTGTTTCTATCTGAATTCTGATGTAGCATATATCAGCGGATCTGGAACAGAATCTGATCCAATTCGCATAAATTAATAAAATTTAACATAACTAATTGTAATTAGTTGTGTTTTTTGTTATACTTTTATTAGAAAATAGGTGATATAAATGAAATATGATGCTAAAGAAGGAAAAGAAAATATAATACTGGGATTTATTGTATTTATATTGTTGTTGGTTATTTGTATATTGCTTTATGTTAATAATTGGATTAATAAAGATAGTAGTGATATGGATATTAATACAGTTGTTAATTTTGATGGAGGGACAGATTCTTTAAGTTTAGAACTTGAGAATTTAATACCATATGTTACTGTAAATAATAAAGAGTATAAAAGTTCTTATCAAGATAAGTTAGTAACTATAAAAGATATAGATAATAAGATATTGCTTACTAAAGGAATGTATAGTGTAAGTGAAAGTAAAATGGATAGTAATGAACTTATTAATATTGTAAGTAATATGTATGGAAATGATAAAATAATAGTAAATGAAAGTTTTAATGTAAATGGAAAGAATAATTGTGAATATATAGATCAAGAATATGTATGTAATATACTTGATTACGAAGGAATACTTTATAAAGCTGATAGAGATATAGAAAATATTAGTATAAGTGATGATAAAATATATTTAGATGAAAGTATACTTTTTTATAGTGAAGAGAGTATTGATGGAATAGTAGAATATAAAGTATATAGTAATGGTTTATATGAGGAAGTGTTATTGGAATTTAATAGTAATAATGTAAATGAAGATAATTTAACATTAGATGAATATATTAATAAACATTTAACTAGAAGAAGAGTAAATTATAGAAGTAGTTTTGTTATTAATAATGATCATTATAATTGGGTTAGTACGGAGATTTTATGAAACAAAGATTATTAGTTAGTACATTATCTATAATAATTGTTTTAGGAGCCGCTTGTTTAGGGATTTATTTAGGTACCAGAGGTAATAATAATTATAGAGAAGTAGCTGAAGGTATAGTACTAAAAAAAGAAGATAATACTTATTATAATCCAACACTTATTACTAGTTATGATGAATATATTGCTCTTTTAGAAGATTATGATATTCATGAACTAGTGTTCTTGACCGCAGGAGATTTAAATAATAATGATTATATAATAGATTTTATTAATTATGATGACTCTTTAGAGTTTACTGATGATATTGGGGTAGAAGTAACAGATACTGGAATTAATTTAACTTATTATGTTAATAAAGAGATTACTGATAGTGATGAAATGCTTATGTTTTTTATACCCATAGATGATGGAGTTTTAGGAAACTTTATTATGGGAGATAGAGAATTTATTGTAGAATAGGAGAATATTATGTTTGGAAAAATAGTTTATATTGGTGATAGTGAAGCTCATGTAGAAAATTTACAAAAAGAAGCTAGTGCTGCTGATTTAATGAATTTAAATGTTATATTTGAAGAAGGAGAACAAAGAATACTTGGAGAAGTATTTGAACTTGGTAGTCAAGTTATTAAAATAAGATTTTTAGGAGAATATATTAATGGTAAGTATGTAAATGGGGTTTTAAGAAAGCCACTTTTAACAAGTAAAATAAGAATGATTAATCAAGCAGAATTAATGGAACTTGTTGGTACTTATGATGAATCAAGCTTTGTTTTAGGAGAAAGTGCTATTTATAAAGGATTTAAGATATGTCCAAATATTAATAATTTGTTTTCTAATCACTTAGCAATATTTGGTAACTCTGGTTCTGGTAAATCTTGTGGGGTGGCTAGGATTATTCAAAATATATTTAATTCTAAGTTTAATGTGCAATATAATGCCAATTTATTTATCTTTGATTCATTTGGTGAATATAAAAATGCTTTTGGAAAACTTAATGAAATAAATCCTAATTATTGTTATAAATTTATTACAACTAA
>CALVKM010000018.1 GCA_944332705.1 uncultured Bacilli bacterium | reverse complement strand
ACTAGTCATAATGAAAAGATAGAAAACACCTTAGAATGCACAAACATTCATAAAAGAATCAAGGGATTACAAAAGGCTCTTGCAAGAAGTAAGAAAGGAAGTAAAAATAGAGAGAAAATAAAATTAAAAATAAAACGAGCATATACGAAGTTAAAAAATATCCGTAAACATTTAATCCATGATATAACAAATAAAATAGTTAAAGATAATGATATTATCGTAATGGAAGATTTAGATATTAAAGCAATGTATCAAACAAGAAGTATAGCAAAACATTTAGTGAATATTCCTCTAGCAGAAATAAAACGAGTCTTGGAATATAAGTGCCTTTGGCAAAATAAAAAATTATATATAATAAATAGATATTATCCAAGTAGTCAAATATGTAGTGTATGTGAATATCAAAATAAAAAGTTAAAAGATTTAAGTATAAGGAGCTGGGTTTGTCCTAAATGTGGATGCATACATGACCGAGATATCAATGCTAGTATTAATATAATGTTTGAAGGATTAAAAATATATATGCAAAGTTTAGTATAAATTAAAATAAATAAAATAAAAATAGTAGGATGGCGACCATCCGAAGTTGGTCTGTGGAGAGTCCAAAGGACTTGGTGAAGCAGAAATGCCTTGTAGTGATACAAGGATAGTCAAAATTTATTTTGACTTTTGTTCTAATACTAGTAATTGGTACAACTCTATCTTTAATTGCTAAATTTATTGGCATTCATTTTATCGGAGTATTTATAACTTTACTTGGAGCAACAGTTGTTTTAGGAATTATTACAGAACTATTAATTAGATTTTTGTTAAGTAGTACTATTCCTTTTAAAAGAATGTTTTGGGTATTTATGAGTAGTATTGTTGTATTTGGCATTGGTTGTGCTACTACTGCTTATGAAGTTACTAGAGTAGAATATGTTGATAAATTTCCTATAAATGCTAAATTAGAAACAGAAGAATATATTTTTGATATGCAAGATAATTTAGTAGTTTCAATTGGTAGCTATTATAATTTAGAATATGTAGTTGATGATACTTTAACTGATCAAATAAAAGTAAATGTGGAATATTATGATGATTACTTAAGTATGAATGTGGAAATATTTAATAAATATTTAAATGCTTATAGTTATGTTCCATGGAATAAAACTATGAATTATCTAGACTTACTTAAAGATGATTTAAAAGATAAAGTTCTATATAATTATGGTGATTTAAGTTATGTAAGTATTACTATTACGACCAGTTCAAGTAATATTGAAACATTGAAAAATAATACTATTTTAGAACAAAACAAGTATGAAGAAGAAATGGAACAAGAATCATATTATATTAATGAAATTAATAGATTAGAAGAAGAAAATTACAATAAAGACGAAACAATTAGTGAATTAGAAGATAAAATTGCTGAACTAGAAGAAAGACTTAATAATATTAGTTCTATAGTTGAATAAGACTGGAATTTTCCAGTTTTTTCTTTGCTTTTAAAGCTTTTCGACAAACCTTGAGTTTATTCGACATGCCTCGACAAAACTCGACAAAATAAACTCTTGACGAATATTTTTGTGTTGTGTTAGCATAGTTAATCAAGGAGGAAAAAAGATGATTAATATTGCTTCTGAAGAATCAACTGAAGAGACTAAAAATCTTTTGTATGATCAATTGTTCAAATATGTTTTTAAACATAAAGATGTCACAAAAATATTTATTGAAGCTTTTGCAAATTATTTAAATTTAGATTGGCAATGTAGAAAGGTTAAATGTAAAGTTCAACATCCATTACTTGCCGATGGTGTTTCTAAAAAAGATTTTTATACAGATTTAATGGTTACTTTGTTAACTGGAGATTCTGTTATACTTGAGGCTTATCGACATTGGGGAGAAGAAGAATTTCTGAAAAGCCAAGCATATCAAGATAGAGCATCTTCAAATCAATTTAAAAAAGGCGAAAATTATGGAGATGCTCAAATGGTGGCTATTATTAATATTGTTAGAGGAAAAATTAATAGTAATATGATATTAGATGAATATAAATTAGTAAGTATTCGAAATGGTGATGTACCTTTTAGAAGACTGGATAAGAAACCTTTTTTTGTCATAGCTGTTGACAATATCAAAAACATTGATTATAATGAAGATATAGAGTTTTTACGAATAGTAGACTTTTTAAGTAGTTCAAATTTAGAAGAATTAAAAAGAAAAGCTAAAAAATGGAAGGAGGATCTATTTATGAGAAAAGTAATGGATTATGTTGATGAATATATGTCTGATGATTCAAATGATAATTTTGGGAGTCAGTTAAATTTTCAAACTAAAAAAGCAGAAGTTAGAGGTCGTAAAGCTGGCATGAAAGCTGGTAAGAAAGCTGGCGTTAAGATAGGAATGAGGGCTGGAGCGAAAGTTGAAAAATTAGAAACTGCTAAAAGAATGCTTTTAAAAGGAATGGATTTAGATGAAACAGCAGAACTAACCGGTTTAAGTATTAAAGTATTAGAAAATTTACAAAAAAAAGAAGGATTGATTTAAAAACCAATCCTTAATTTTATTAACCTTTAGGGTGTTTAACTGAAAGTTAAACAAAAAACCACCTGCTACGCGGGTGGAAAAACTTATAGAAAACATAAGGAATCTCTCGTGTTATAATGAGGTTGTTCAAGCCGAATTATAAACACGAAAGGAGAGATGCCTTATGGCTAAAAGTTTATCACATACAAAGTACATATGCAAGTATCATATAGTATTTATCCCAAAATATCGTCGAAAAGTAATATACAACAAATTAAGAAAAGATATACAAAAATATATAAAGGATTTGTGTAAGTGGAAAGGGGTAGAAATAATAGAAGGGTATATGATGCCAGATCATGTACATTTGTTAGTGGAAATACCACCAAGAATGAGTGTTTCATCGTTTATGGATATTTAAAAGGTAAATCAGCAATGATGATATTTGAATATCATGCGAATTTAAAATACAAGTTTGGAAATAAACATTTTTGGGCAGAAGGATACTATGTAAGTACAGTAGGATTAAATGAAGCAACAATAAGAAAATATATAAGAGAACAATAAAATGAAGATATGGTGCAAGATAAATTAACGAAGAAAGAATATGTCAACCCTTTTAAAGGTTTGCTAAAGTAGTCAGTGCACTGGGCTTGAACAAAGTGAAAGCCAGCATCCAAATGCGTGCTGGCAAGTAAATTAGCTTTATAGGCTTAGATAAAACCGCGCCTTTTAGACGCGGTTAGTTATTTTTCTAATTCTTCAGTTAATGTTTTAATTGCTTTATTAATTTTAGTGCCTGTTTCTTCTTCTAACTCATAAAAGCCATTTTTATAAGCTAGATTAAATACATCTTTAGCAGATTTATTGATACTTTCAAACATTTTGAAATATTCTTTATATAATTTATCACAACTTGCTTCGTTTAGAGCATATGTCATATTGACGGACATACTTTTTTCCGTATCCAGTATATCCATGATATATTCTTTATCACCCATTTGTTCCACCACTTTCTAATAAGTTTAAAATAGCATTACAATTATTAAAATGCATGTCTGCTAAATCTTCAACTAATTTAGCAATCTCTTCATCTTGAATAGATTCTAAATAACTATCAAACTTTTTATACGCTACATAATTCCAATTAAACATATCTTTTATGTATGCACTATCTTTTGTAGATATCATTTCAGGAATATCTTTCATAATCTTTACCTCCCATAATTATTATTTGTCAAATTAAAGTATTTACTCTGTTATTATTTGGTAATTTATGATAAAATTTTAGTAGTGATAATTATGAAGAGAACCAGTAAATTAACAATAGGAATTATTCTTACATTATCAAGTATATTTGTAATCGCTGCCATATTTTTGGGAAGCGTAATATTTTATAGTGTAAATCAAGAATTAAAAATTGAAAATAATTTATCAGAAATAGATTATTTAGTAAATTATGATATGTTTGATTCTAGAATTGATGATTTATTAAATAATTATGTTAGTTCTGGTAATTATTTAGTAGTGGAAAAAGCTACCAAAGAGTATTTGAAAGATATATTATATTATGCTAGAAGAATTGATGAATTAAATGATAATGAAGAATTTATAATGGTTTTAAGTATGGAAAACTTTTATAGTGATATGCCAGAATTTAATGATTCTTTGAGAATAATTGCGGATGTTTCTTTAGAAATTACTGATATACAAGAAAATTTTGTTAATTTATTACAAGAAGATGTAGTTTTGTCTTATTTGGATGATAATATATTTAGTTATTATAAAGATTATTATAAAGAATTAATATTTGATGCTGATTCAATTGAAGATGATGCTTTAACTGTTGAATCAAATCTAGATTTTGTTTTAAGTGTACTTGATTTATATGAGGAATTTTATACTTTTCTGAGTGATAATAAAGATGATTGGATAGTAGATGGGGAATACATATATTTTTCTAATACGGATTTAGAAGAAGAGTATTTAGATATATTATATAGAATAGAAAATATAGAATATTATGATAATTCCTTTAATTTTGTCTAAAATAATAAAAAGTCATTTAATAGTCATTTTAGAAAAATATACTAATATTGAAAGGACTGATTATTAGTTATTGGTATACCTTTAGGTATAATTGGTTCAATTCTAATTTATAAAGCTTTTGAAGTTGGTAATGATTTAGGTTATGTTATACCTTGGGAGTCTATTATTATAGCTAGTATAGTAGTATTCTTATTAATAAGTATAATAATGCATTTCTCAGTTAAAAAAATTAATAAACAAAATATAATTGAAACTATTAGAAATGATAATATCTAATTTAAGTGCAATTATTTAAATTTAAAGTGCAAATTTTGCACTTTAAATTGTTTTATAAGAAAATTAATGATATAATATATAGTAGTAAGAGGTATGGAAATGGAAAAGGAAAAATGGAATTTAGAATTATCAGAATATATAAAAAGTTCTGAAGGTAATACTGTAGAGAAAGCTAAAAATTGGGAAATTGCTATTGGTCTTCAAGATGTTGATGGATTAAAACCATCGAAATATTTAATTGAAACTGCCAAAGAACATATCGAAGGTAATATTGATTTAAAAGAAGCAGAAAAAAGAATTAATCAATATTATAAAGTATTAGATAATAGAACACTTGAAGAGGCTAGTGAAGAAGCTGATAAAGTTTCTGTAAGAATTACTGAATTATTAAGTGAAAAATCTTTTACATTTAATCCAACTGAATTAATTAATATTCACAAAAGATTATTTTCAGGAATCTTTAAGGATGCTGGAAAAATAAGAGATTATAACTTTATAAAAAATGAATGGGTTTTAAATGGTGATACAGTTACTTATGCATCTTTTGAAACAATTGAAGCAGCTTTAAAATATGATTTTGATGAAGAAAAAGAATATTCGTATAAAGATAAAACTCTTGATGAAACAATAAAACATTTATGTAAATTTACTTCTAACATATGGCAAATTCATCCTTTTTGTGAAGGTAATACTCGCACAGTTGCAGTATTTATCATAAAATATTTAAAAACATTTGGTTTTGATATTAATGATGATACTTTTGCTAAACATTCATGGTATTTTAGAAATTCATTAGTTAGAGCTAATTATAAAAATTATGAAAAAAATATATTTGAAGATATATCATTTTTAGAAAAATTCTTTTATAATCTTTTAGACTATTCTAATTATGATTTAAAAAATAGTTATCTTCACATTGATTATAAATACAATAAACATTCTTTAGAAGAACAAGCTATTATTAATATAATAAAAAACAATCCTTCGATTACTCAAGAAGAAATTGCTAGGCTTATTAATAAATCTTTAAGAACAGTAAAAACAAGAATGACTAAAATGCAAAATAAAGAATTAATTACTAGAAAAAATAGTAAAAAGAATGGAGAATGGATTATATTATAAAAACTTACCTAAATCAAAGGTAAGTTTTTTAATCTTTGTATTTGTCGGTGTCTACATCATCGGAGTATTTGGAAATCAAGTAAAATTAATTGGTTCTGATTATCCAACAAGTAATCAAATTGGAACAGGCGATGCATATTATTCATCAGATTCTACAAGTAATTATAGTAATTATAAAGGTGGTCAAAGTATAGTATATTGGTATAAATGGAATCCTAGTGGAAGCGCTGACTGGAGTAGTAGTGTTTTTGTTACAACGAATTTAAATACAAAATTTTTTTCTATGATAAAAAAGAAAAAAGAGAACTTGATAAAATTATTGATTATTTAAAAGAATTAAATCGGGGAAATTATGATTTAAAAATTGATTTAAATAGTGAAGGAATTTTATCAATACTTAAAAATGAAGTATATACAACAACAGTAATGTTAAGAGAAATGGCAAGTCGCGAATACCTTGATAAAATTAATTTAAAAGAAAATTTAGCTAATATTTCTCATCAATTAAAAACACCTTTAACTTCAATATCAATTCTAGTTGATAATTTATGTGATGAAGAAGTTGATAAGAAAACAGAAATTGAGTTTTTAAATGATATTAAAAGACAAGTTGATAATATCAATTATTTAGTTATTGTTTTACTTAAATTATCTAGGTTTGATGCCAATGTAATAACTTTTAAAAAAGATGATATTAATGTTAAAAAATTAATTTTAGAATGTATGAAGAATCTTGATGTAATTAGAGAAGTTAAAAATATCAATATTCATGTAAGTGGAGCAAATGATGTAGAATTTATTGGAGATTATAAATGGGAGAGTGAGGCAATAAGTAATATAATAAAAAATGCTATAGAACATACATTAAATGACAAAAATATATATATTAGTTTTAAAGATAAATCAATATACACAGAAATTATTATAGAAGATGCAGGTTTAGGGATGAGCGAGAAAGAAAAAAATAGAATTTTTGAAAGGTTTTATAAAGGGAGTAGTACTAATAGTAATAATTTTGGAATTGGCTTATCTTTAGCTAAAGAGATAATTACTAAAGATAATGGAAAAATTATAGTTAAATCTGAAGTTAATAAGGGAACAAAATTTATAATAAGGTATTATAAGTAATTTGCTTAAATATTAATTATTTAGTATAATAATTGCGGAGGCAAAATGAAAGAATTTAAAAAATTGGTTAAAGTTAAGAAAATCTTATTAATTTTAGGAATTATTATATGTTTTACTTCATTAGGATTCTATCTGCTGTTAAATAGCTATTTAAAAAATGAAGATGTAGCTTATTTAAATGAAGTAGATAAAGAATATGTATCAGCGGATGTTGAAGTAACACTGCTTACTGATTATTTTGCAACTTTAAATGAATCTGGTGAGTTAGAAAGGTTTTATTTGGTATTTGATAGTAATGATAATATATTTGTAGTTGTGCTTGATGATAATGAATTTAATAATTTAAAGGAAATACATGAATATACTTATAATGCTGAAATAGAAGAACCAAAAAGTGTTATAATCAAGGGAAGATCAAAAGAAATACCTGCGGAAATTAAAAATTATGCCCTTGATTATTTAATTGAAATGGATGTTGATGTTAATGCTAGTACAATTGATGAAGTTATTGGCAAATATTATTTAGATACTACTTTGACTAATGATTATATTTTAAATCAAGCAAGAATATTAGTTATACCTTTGTTTTTGGTGGGCATACTTTTCATATTAATAAATGTAATTAAAATAGTAAAAAGGAAAAAAGTATTAAAAGTAATAACTGATAAAGAATTAAGTAATAGTAATCATAATACAATATGCCATACGATTATTACTAAAAACTATTTAATTAATTATAAACCTAAACTATATATTATAAAGTTAGATGAAATACTTTGGTTTTATCCGTATGAGGCTAGAGTAAAAAAGAAAGTTGATGAAAGAAGTATATTTATTTTAACAAAGGATAATATTAAATACAATGTGGGAATAGTTCATAAATTTAATGAGGAATATGAAAATGCTTATGGGAAGCTTTATCAAGATTTAGTGAGTATTTTACCAGATGCCTTAAAGGGATATACTAAAGAAAATAAAGATCAAATAAATGACAAGTTTAAAAAATAAATCTTGACTTGGAGTCCGCTTTAAGTGTTAAAATGAATTTGGAGGGATGAAAAGTGAAATCAAAAGTTTATTTTACAAAAGAAATTAGTAGTGATGCTTTAATTAAAATTTATGAAGCTGTAGGTAAAAAACTTGATGGCAAAGTTGCTGTTAAGATGCATTCTGGTGAAGCCGGTAATAAAAATTATTTGAGACCAGAATTTGTTAAAGATTTAGTTAATCATGTAAATGGTACTGTAGTTGAATGTAATACTGCTTATGCAGGCGCTAGAAATACTACAGAAAAACATCGTGAGTTAATTAAAGAACATGAATGGGAAAAATATTTTCCGTTTGACTTAATGGATGCTGAAGGACCCGATTTAGAATTAGATGTTCCAAATGGTAAAGTTTTGCATAAAAATTATGTTGGTAAAGATTTAGCTAACTATGATTCTTTACTTGTATTATCCCATTTTAAAGGTCATGCTATGGGTGGCTATGGTGGAGCACTAAAACAACTTTCAATTGGTTGTGCATCATCTGCTGGTAAAACTTTAATTCATACTGCTGGAGAAACTGATAATCAATATGAATTATTTAATAATTTACCAGAACAAGATAGATTTCTAGAAGCTATGGCCGATGCGGCATCAAGTGTTGTTGCTCACTTTAATGGTAATGCAGTATATATCAATGTTATGAAAAACATATCAGTTGATTGTGATTGTGATGGTAATGCAACAGAACCATGTATGAAAGATGTAGGTATTCTTGCAAGCCTTGATCCTGTTGCAGTTGACCAAGCTTGTCTAGATATTGTTTATAATAGAGCTGATCCTGGAAAAGATAAGTTAATTGAAAGAATCGAATCGCTTCATGGAGTACACACTGTTGAAGCAGCAGAGGAAGAAGGTATTGGAAGTCGTGAATATGAGATTGTAGAAATATAATCTCTTTTTCTTTTTACTAAAATATGATATAGTTTTATTGTGGTAATTATGTATTATAATGTTTATTTATCAAATATTGGTAATATTGTTTTAGAAAGCGATGGCACTTATTTAGTGGGATTATATTTTGATGAACAAATTCCTAGTATTATAACTGATTTAAAAATTTTTGCTGAAACTAAAAATTGGTTAGATATTTATTTTGCAGGCAAAAATCCTAACTTTAAAATACCCATTAAATTTAGAGGAACACCATTTCAAATAAAAGTATGGCAATTTTTAGAAAATATAGAATATGGAAAGTATACAAGTTATGGGGATATTGCTAAAAATTTAAATACCTTTCCCCGGGCTGTTGGTAATGCTGTAGGTAAAAATAAGATAGCTATTATTATTCCTTGTCATAGAGTACTTGGTAAAGATAAAAGTCTTACGGGTTTTGCATATGGTCTAGATAGAAAAAAATATTTGCTAGATTTAGAGAAAATTGAATATAAGTTATAAGCTAAAAGAGCAATAGCTCTTTTTTAATATATAACTATTGACTATATATATAATAGATTATATAATTAATATGAAATATGTTTCACATAGAAAGGAATAATATGATAGAATTAAAAAATATAAGTTTTATAAAAGATAATAAAAAAATTTTAGATAACATAAATTTAAAATTAGATGATACTAAATTTTATGCTCTTACTGGACCTAATGGTAGTGGTAAATCAACACTTGCCAAAATAATTATGGGGTTAATAGAACCAACTAGTGGTAGTATTCTTTATAATGGCGAAGACATTACTAATAAAAATATAACTGAAAGAGCTAATATGGGGATAGCTTTTGCTTTTCAACAACCAGTAAAATTTAAAGGTATTACAGTTTTTGATTTACTTAAATTTGCTATGAATAAAGATATCAATAGAATGGATGCTTGTAAATATTTAGCTAAAGTTGGATTATGTGCTAAAGATTATGTAGATAGAGAAATTGATAGTTCCCTATCTGGTGGTGAATTAAAACGGATAGAAATAGCTAGCATTTTAGCGAGAAATCCTAAAGTAGCTATTTTTGATGAACCTGAAGCGGGTATTGATTTATGGAGCTTTAAAGCACTAAACAATATATTTAAGGAATTAGAAAAAACTAACAATGGTGTAACTTTGGTAATAACTCATCAAGAAAGAATTCTGGATATTGCTGATGAAATAATACTCTTAGAAAATGGTAAAATTAATAAAATTGGCAGTAAAGATGAAATGATGCCATTAATTGTAACAAGTGAATGTTGTGGGGTGGTGAATAATGAATAAAGTAGAAGATAAATTATTAAGTGAACTTGATCAATCTAAATATGAAGAAGCTGATGCTTATAACATAAGAATAGATGGAAAGTCTACTAGAAGAAAAGTATCACCATATATTGAAATAGAATCTAAAACTGATAAAAACGGAATTAATGTCTATATTAAAGATGATACTAAATTTGGGATAGTTCACATTCCTGTACTTCTTACTAAAAGTGGTTTAAAGGATGTTGTTTATAATGATTTTTATATTGGCAAAAATGCTAATGTGATAATACTTGCTGGTTGTGGTATTCATAATGATTTACATGAAGATAGCAAGCATGATGGAATACATCGTTTTTTCTTAGGTGAAAATTCCACTGTTAAGTATACGGAAAAACATTACGGCGAAGGTAGTGGAAATGGTAAAAGAATCCTTAATCCCACAACGGAAATATATATGAAAAAAGATTCATCTATGACGATGAATACAACTCAAATTAAAGGAGTAGATGATACTTTTAGAAAAACTTACGCTGAACTTGATCAAAATGCTACATTAGTT
Organism: uncultured Bacilli bacterium; assembly: GCA_944332705.1. GTDB lineage: Bacteria > Bacillota_I > Bacilli_A > RF39 > UBA660 > Onthocola_B. Next base: position 8,249 of record CALVKM010000018.1, on the reverse strand, counting down.
ATTAATGAAAAAATACTTACTAATAATGCAAACATTGCTAAAACAGAATTTAATATTGAATTAAATGGGGAGGATTCTAGTACTCATGTAGTTTCAAGATCAGTTGCTACTGATTCCTCTTATCAAGAGTTTATTTCTAAAGTTGCAGGTAATACCAAGTGCTATGCTCATGTTGAATGTGATGCTATTCTTAAAGACAATGGTAATGTTTTAGCGATACCCGAGATTTATGCCAAAAGTGTCGATGCTAACCTAATTCATGAAGCATCAATTGGTAAAATTGCGGGAGAACAATTATTAAAACTTATGTCTTTAGGTATGAGTGAAAAAGAAGCGGAAGAAGCTATAATTACAGGTTTCTTGAAATAGGTGTAATAATGGGTAATGTTAGAATTCCAGTAAAAGAATCTTCTTTAAAAAAGAAAGAAAAAATAATAGATGTCGGTTTTCGCCTTATGTGTGAAAAAGGATATCATAATGTAACTTGCATCGATATTGCAGCTGCCGCCGGGGTTTCAACAGGTATAATTTATCAATATTTTAAAGATAAATTAGATATCTTTGTTGCGGGTGCTAATAAACATATGAAAGAAATTATGTTTCCGATGTTAGATATATTAGATAATGTAACAATTACTAGAAATAACTTTAAAAAAGTATTAAAACAAATAATTGAAGAAACTATCAATGTTCATACATTAACTAAAAATGCTCATCAAGAACTTATGTCGATGAGTTGTCTAGATAAAGATGTTTTTGCCATATTTAGTTCAAATGAAATAGCAGTTACCGAAAAGTTTATAGCGAAATTTCCGGAAAGACCAAACTTAAAAGAAAGAGTGCATTTAATGATTCATTTAATTGATAATGTGTCTCATGAAATAATTTATCATCAACATGAAGATTTTAATTATAATTACATGATTGATGAAACAATTAATTTGATAGAATATATGATGGAGGATATATATGAAGACTGATAAAAATATTTTAGTAGCCTTTTTACTTAATTTAGGCTTTTCTATTTTTGAAATTATCGGAGGAATACTAACTAATAGTATTGCCATTATATCTGATGCATTTCATGATTTTGTTGATGCTTTTAGTATTGGTCTTTCCTATTTTTTAGAGCGTAAAAGCAAAAAGAAAGCCGACTATAAATATACTTATGGTTACATTCGTTATTCAGTACTAGGGGCTTTAATTACTACAACATTTTTACTTGTTGGTTCTATTATTGTAATCATCGGGGCTGTAGATAGATTATTTAATAGAGCGGATATCAATTATAATGGCATGATTATTATTTCAATTATAGGTATTGTAGTAAATTTTTTAGCTGCTTACAAGACAAGAGAAGGAGATTCTCTAAATCAAAAATCAGTAAACTTGCATATGCTTGAAGATGTTCTTGGTTGGGTTATAGTATTTATTGGTTCTATTCTTATGAAATTTACTGATATAACTTATATAGATTCCATAATGAGTATAATCATTGCTATTTATATTTTAATTCATGCCCTAGAAAATTTAAAATCGGTATTAGACTTGTTTTTAGTAAAAACTCCTAAAAATGTGGATATTGATGCCTTAAAAAAAGAACTATTAAAAGTTAAGAATGTTAGTGATATTCATCATATTCATATTTGGAGTATGGATGGTGTTAATAACTATGCTACTATTCATGCTGTAATTAACACTAAAGACTTTGAAAAAGTTAAAAAAGAGTTAAAAAAAGAATTAGAAGAACATGGCATAGTTCATAGTACTATTGAAATAGAATCTAAAGACTCTAAATGTGATGAATTAGATTGTGAAATAAAAAATATTAAAAATACTACACATCATCACCATTAAATTTAACTTTCCGGTTTTTGAACGAAATCGTCCGGTTTTCGAACGAAATCGTCCGGTTTTTGAACGAAATCGTCCGGTTTTTGAACGAAATCGTCCGCTTTTTGAACGAAATCGTCCGGTTTTCGAACGAAATCGTCCGGTTTTTGTAGTAAGTTTAAAAAAATTATATTATAATATTGTTATAGATTACAAATAAAGAAAGGATTTTGGATGAAATTAAAAGATTTTCAAAAAATAGAAGCTACACACATTGAATTTAAAGAAAAATTAGAGGAAAAAAAGGCTAAAAATTGGTTGAAATCAATATCTGCTTTTGCCAATACATCAGGAGGCACAATAATTTTTGGGGTTAGAGATGTTGATATGATGGCAGTTGGCTTAGAAAATGTAGTTTATGATTCAGAAAAAATAACAGAATTTATAAATGCACATATTGATCCGTTACCGAGATATGAAATTAATTCTTTTCAAGAGAATAATAAAGATTTTATAGTGGTTATTGTTGGCGATGGTCCTAAAACACCATATTATTTAAATATTAATGGAAAAAAAGAAGTTTATATTAGATCTGGGAATCAATCTATAGTTGCTCCAAAACATGTTTTAGACAATTTAATATTAAAAGGGCAAAATATAACCTATGATGAACTTCCTAGCAAATATACAATTTCAGATATCAGCTTTACATTGTTAAGTGCTACATTAAAAAAAGAAACTGATAAGGAATTAGAAGAGAAAGATTTAATATCATTTGATTTAATAGATAAAAACGGTAAAGTAACTAATGGAGGTGTTTTATTATCTGATCAAGGATTATCGCCAAATTCTAAAATAGTTTGTACCCGTTGGAACGGAAATATAAAAGGACTAAAAAATGAAGATGCCATTGATGATAAAGAGTATGTTGGAAGTATTATATCTTTATTAGAAAACGCTGAAACTTTTATTAAAAACAATTCTAAAAAAAGTTGGAATATTAAAGGAATGAAACGTGTTGAATATGAAGATTATCCAACCAAAGCTATAAGAGAAGCATTAGTTAACGCCATTATTCATCGTGATTATCAAATAATAGGGGCTGAAATACATGTAGATATGTATGATAATAGACTTGAAATTACATCTCCAGGAGGAATGGTGGATGGAAATATTATTCAAAATATGGATATTACAAAAGTTGCTTCTATGAGAAGAAATCGTGTAATTTCTGATATATTTAGTAGATTGCATTTTATGGATAAAAGAGGAAGTGGCTTTATAAGAATAATTAATTGCTATGATGATTTTAATATTAAGCCAAATTTTTTATCGGATTCATCTTCATTTAAAGTAATACTCCCAAACAAGGGATATGAATTTGATTCGGAAATAAATGAAAATAGAAATCAAAAAAATATAGTTGATGATTACGATTATTTTATGTTGCAAATGTATAAAAAATTGCCATCTACTATTAATAAAAATACTTATCAAAATATTTTGAAAATTTTTGAAAAATATACTTATAACAATAATTTTAGTAGACGGGATATTGAATTATTATTAAATATAAGAAAATCGAGAGCTTCTGAAATTATTAAGTTGCTTCAAGAATATAACTTGTTGGAAAAATATGATGTTAATTTGTATAAATTTAAACTATAACATTTAATTATAAATGAGGTGTTTTCTTTTAAATAAAAAGATATGAAACTTTTATTAATTTCATATCTTTTAAATTTCTTATAAAAAATAGTTTTTATTAAATATTATTTATTATTATTGTATCAGCCCAATTTTTAAATATTGAATCATATTTTTCGCTATCTTCTGCAAAACAGAAAAAGCTTATTAAATAAAATTCATCATCGCCTTTAAGTAATGCACTCATATAATGATAATCTGTGCCATCTACTGTTGAATCATAATAAAAATAAATGTAATCTTCGGCATTATTTAATTCATATTCAGTATCATTACTAGCCATTACTGCAGCTGCATAATCTTCTAAAGTAGATTCACTATTTAATCCTATTACTTCTAAATCAGTAAATGTTTCTTCTGCTATAGTGATTCCAGCTTCATCGTTTTCTAAATAAGCCAAAAAACCAGTCATATCTTGCTTTGTAAAAGAACTAGGTAAAGTAATAGTTAAATCATCAATAGTATATTCTTTATCCGATTCACAGCCAGTTAGTAAAAACAAACTAGTTACAATTAATAATGATGCAATAACCTTTTTCAAAATTTAGTCTCCTTTCTAATTTAATTATACACAACAACTATTAAAAAGTCTATCAATATGTGATTTAAATATCAGTTATGAAGATTACTTAACATCAAGAAGATAAAATTTCTTCTTTTTTTCTTGACTTAAAGTTAGCTTTAAATGATATGATATTAATGTAGTATGGAATATGAAAAAAGTAATTATAAGTGTTATTATAATATTGTTAGGGACAGTTTTATTTTGTTTTTTTATAAAAAATTTGAAAATGATGCCCTAAATAATGCAGTTATCAACACAAATATAAATAATGAAACGGAGGATAATGTTATGAAATTAAATATTAATAAAAGTGAATTTGAAGTTGTATTAGAAAATAATGAAACTGCTAAAGCTTTAGTGGATATGTTACCAATGGATGTAGAAATGAGTGAACTTAATGGTAATGAAAAGTATTATTATTTGGATGAAAATTTGCCAACAAATAGTGAAAGAATAGGATATATAAATGCTGGTGATATAATGCTTTATGGTGATGGTTGTCTAGTTTTATTTTATGAATCATTTAATACAAGTTATTCATATACTAAAATTGGCCATATAGAAAATACAAGCAATTTAAAAACTGCTGTAGGAATAGGTAATGTAAATGTAAGGTGGGAAAAATAAAATTATAAACTTAAATAGATTTTTTTAGGAGGAGAAAAAATGAACGAAAAAGAATTTGAGCGTGTTAATGTATTTGGGAAAGGAGAACCTAATGATGCTTTTGCTGCGTATTTTATTGGGAAAAGTTATCTAAATCCATTAGTAGATAAAACAAGTCCTTTGTTTTTAGCTAATGTGACATTTGAGGCAGGATGCCGTAATAATTGGCATATTCATCATGCAGATATTGGTGGTGGTCAAATACTTATTTGTACTGCAGGTTTTGGATGGTATCAAGAAGAAGGAAAAGAAGCCATTAGTTTAGAACCAGGTAAAGTAATAGTAATACCTGCAAATGTAAAACATTGGCATGGGGCTAAGAAAAACTCTTGGTTTAGTCATATTTCCATTGAAGTTCCTGGAGAAAATACTTCTAATGAGTGGTTAGAAGAAGTAAATGATGAAGAATATAATAAGTTAAAGTAGGTGATAAAATGTATGGAGCTATAATTGGTGATTTAGCAGGAAGCATTTATGAATATTCTCAACTAAAAAAAGTAACACCAGTATATATGGATAAAATTATAGAAGATAACGCTTTTTATAGTGACGATACAATTTTAACAATTGCTATTTTAGATGCTATACAAAATAATAGAGAATATGAAAAATATATAAGATCATATATAAAAAAATATTCTTCATATAAGCCAAATTGTAGCCCATATTTTAATAATGCTTTTTCTCCTGGATTAATAAAATGGGCTGCAACAGAAACACAAGGGGTTAGTTGTGGAAATGGGGCATTAATGCGAATATCTCCTATTGGATATTTGTTTAATACAGAAGAAGAAATTATAGAAAATGCTAGATTGGCTACAATTCCATCTCATAATTCTAATGAGGCTATTATTTCCGCAACTACAATCGCATTAATGATTTATTATTTTAAAAAAGGTTTAAATAAAGATGAAATATATAAAAAATTAAATATTAAAATAAAATATAGTCCATTTAAAAAATTCAATACAACTTGTTATGAAACATTGGGTAATTGTCTTTATGCTTTATATAATAGTAAAACATTTGAAGAAGCAATTAAGTTAACACTTTTAATGGGTGGGGATACTGATACTAATTGTGCAATAGTTGGATCTATTGCAGAAGCAATGTATGGAATTGATCCCTTATTAAAATCTAAAGCAGAAGAAAAACTGCCTGAAGAATTCATTTATGTGTTAAAAAGGATAAAATAGGCTTTCTAACATTCCAGTATCCTATGCAAATGTAAAACATAGGCGAGAAGCTAGGAAGGACTCTTAGTTTAGCCATATTTCTATTGAAGTTTCTGGAGAAAATATTTCTAATGAATGGTTAGAAGAAGTAAATGATAAATATTATAACACTTTAGGAGGTAAAAATGAATAAAACGATAGTGTGTTATTTTTCAGCTAGTGGAACAACTAAAAATGTTGCTCGCAATCTAGCTCATATGATTAATGCTGATTTATTTGAAATAGAACCAGCAGAAAGTTATAGTGATGCTGATTTAAATTGGATGGACAAAACAAGTCGTTCGTCAATTGAAAATGATAATCCAGCATCTAGACCAGAAGTTAAAGAAAAAATCGATTTATCTAATTATAATACAGTATTAATTGGCTATCCTATCTGGTGGGGAGTACCTCCAAGGATAATTAATACATTTATTGAAGAAAATAATTTAGAAAATAAAAAAATATATTTATTTGCAACTTCTGGTGGCTCTAATATCAATACAAGTGTAACTTATTTAAAAAGAGAATATCCTAATTTAAATATTATTAGTGGAAAATTATTATCAAGTTATTTAGATAATGAAGAAATTCAAAATTGGTTAGCATAATTTAGAAAGGAATGGTTAAATGAATAAAAAAGTATTAGTTTTAATAATAGTTTTAGTAGTACTTGTCTTAATTGGGGGAGGAATTTACTTATTTACTAGAGATAGTGGAGAAAACAATGAAAATGCTCCAGTTAATAATAACAACAATAATGATGAAAATAATGAAACAGATGAATTATCTACATTAGTAGTATATTTTTCTAATAGTGGTAATACAGAAATACTAGCCAACTTTATTCACAATTATGTTGGAGGAGATATAGTAGCACTTGAACCAACTGTTGCTTATCCAGAAGATTATAACGACCTTTTAGATGTAGCTCAGGAAGAACAACAAAGTGATGCTAGACCAGAATTTAATGATTTAAATATTGATATAGATGATTATGATACTATTTTTATCGGATACCCTAATTGGTGGGGCGATATGCCAATGATTATTTATACATTCTTTGATACTTATGATTTATCTGGAAAAACTATAGCACCATTTAATACCTCTGGTGGTAGTGGATTATCTAGAACTGTTGGAACAATTAGAGAATTAGAACCAGATGCAACAGTAACGGATGGTTTTACCATTTTAGGTGATAATGTTAATCGTGCTATGAGTGATGTCGAAGAATGGATTGATTCTTTAAATCTATAAAATGCCTTAAATTTTAAGGCATTTTCTGTTATCATGTGATATAATTTAGTTGGATGTGTTATTTATGAAAAATAAGAAATTAATTAATAGTTTTAAATATGCATTTATTGGTATCGCTTCAGCATTTTGGACTGAGAGAAACATGAAAATTCATGTATCAATTATGTTACTGGTTATAATTATGGGAATAATTTTTAAGATAAGTGTAACCGAATGGATTGTTTGTATTTGTTGGTTTTCAATAGTTATTGGTGGAGAGATGTTTAATACCGCAATTGAACAAGTGGTAAATATTGCTATGCCAGAAAAGGATGAAAGAGCAAAACTTGCTAAAGATGTATCTGCTGGTGGAGTACTTGTATTTGCTATTGGTTCTGCAGTTGTTGGTTTAATTATATTTTTACCAAAGATAATAGCATTATTTTAATGGAGGAAACATGAATGAAGATTTAAAAATAATAAAGAAAAAAGTACGGCGAAGATATGATGTATTTATGCCTTGATTTATTATTTTAAAGAGGTCAGAGTTTCCAAAACTTGAAAGTGTTGGTGGAAGTTTTTTATATAATAGGAAAGTTATACTTTTTTAAATAAAATTATTGACATCCAAACTACTGTTTGGTATACTTGATTTACAAGGAGGAAATTTGGTATGACTACTATTTTAAAAGGTTATCAATTTAGATTATATCCGAGTGATGAACAAAAAAAGTTAATCAATCAAACTATTGGTTGTTCTAGATTTATATATAATCATTTTTTAGAAGAACGAATAAATGAATATAAAAAAACTGGTAGAACTTTAACTTGTTATGAACAAATAAAAGAAATACCAGAATTATATAAAAGTTATCCCTGGTTAAATGAAGTGGATAGTTGTAGTTTAAGAGCAGCTGTATTTAATTTAGAAAATGCATATCATAGATTTTTTAGTCAAAATAACGGATTTCCTAAATTTAAAAATAAAGATACAGGTAATAGTTATAAAACCAATAATATAAAAA
>CALVKM010000017.1 GCA_944332705.1 uncultured Bacilli bacterium | reverse complement strand
CTAGATTTAAAAATTTTGTCGAATAAAGTCGAAGATATTAAAAAAATTGCAATTTTTTTGCAATTTCTTTAAATATTATTCTTTATTTTCGTAAGAAAAGTTCTGATAAGACATTTTTATCTCTAACACTACCATCAATTAAAGTATCACTTAACCTTCTTTTCTTATTAAATAAAGCCGGTGATTTTATTCACCGGTTTTATCAAGATTGTTTTCTTTAATGATGTTTTTTACTTCATCAGTACTTAAATTAACTACATCTGCTATATCTTCTATAGACATATGTTTAATAAGCAAATTTTTGATGACATCAATTGTTTTTTCAGCAGATCCTTCCTGTTTGGAAATTATCATTTTTTCATCTTCTTCACTTATTTCTCTTATAAATGCAGCATCACTATTTAATCTCACAACCTCACCTCGAAACTTTTGAATTATATTATCATTTGGAAAGAAATTTTTTAATTCTTCTGGTGTTTTATCAAGCATCAGAATATATCTAAATTTCTCCATTGCCTCAGGATTAGTATAACATAATTCTTCAACATTTTCTACAAATATATTCCAAATACCTAAGTTTTCAGTATATATTCCATCTTCATTAGTTAAATATGATTTAGTTACTAATCTTTTAGACTTCTTAGAATCAAATATAAAATTAATTTGTAAAAACTTGGTTTTTACATCAATTTCTTGTCCTTTAGATACATGCTTACTAAATAATTTACATATAAATGCTAAATTTCTAATTTTAGTAATATCCGAAAAACCTTGAGCATTAATTTCAATATTAATGATTTTTTCTCCAACGCGAACTAAAACATCTAAAGTCTTTTTTCTTTCATCTTCTGTATCCAATGGGAGTTCTACGGGGATAAATTCTAAAATTTCGACTTCTTCTTCAAAAACAGTGCTAAGAATTGATTCAAGTATATCTTTTCCATTATTACCATGAGCAATACTTTTAAACATACGGTCATTCTTAGCTGTAAGTACTTTGGGAGTATCGTCCGTAATCAAAATATCACCTCCTCGGCTCTATATAATAGCACACTCATTTTGAGTATTTTGTCGAATCCTGTCGAAGATATTAAAAAAATTGCAAAATTGCAATTTCTTTAATATTATTCTTTATTTTCGTAAGAAAGTAAGTTTCTAATATCTTCTTCAGTAAGTTCTGATAAGACATTTTTATCTCTAAGCTCTCCATCAATTAAAGTATCACTTAACTTTCTTTTCTTATTTTGTAAATCTAATATTTTTTCTTCAATAGTACCTTTATTAATTAAATGAATTACTTCAACATTTTTAGTTTGACCTATTCTATGGGCTCTATCTGTTGCTTGATTTTCCACTTGGGGATTCCACCATAAATCAAGATGTATTACAACATCAGCACTAGTTAGATTAAGTCCTGTTCCTCCAGCTTTAAGAGTAATTAAAAATACTTTGGTATCATCTAGAGCATTAAAATCATCAACCATTTTAATGCGGTCTTTAGAAGGTACTCCACCATCAATACGATAATACTTTATTTTTTCATCATTTAACAAAAGCCCAACTTTATCAATAGCTTTTTTAAATGATGAAAATATTAATATCTTATGATCATTAGAGGTATACTCATTAATAATATTAAGTAGCATTTCCATTTTATGAGACATATTAGTAATGCCATCAAAAACAAGTGATGGATCAATACATATTTGTCTTAATTTTGTTAAGAGTTGCAAAATTAGAAATCTAGCTTTAGACATACCTTCTGTCTCAATAATTTCATTCATTTCTTTTTGAACTCTTTCAAGTTCTGCTACATATATTTTTTTCTCATCATCAGACATATCAATATAAATATCATTAATTAACTTATCAGGAAGTTCTTTTATTACATCCTTTTTTCTTCTTCTAAGAATAAAAGGATTAATAATAGTACTTAAGCCACTTAGTAATTTGGTGGATTCTTCATCAAAATCTTTGATTTTATATTTAGCTTGAAATTTAGCTAAATTAGCTAAATATCCGGGCATAATAAAATCAAAGATACTCCATAATTCTAAAATAGAATTTTCTAGTGGTGTTCCAGTTAAAGCAAATTTAACATCCCCATTCATACTTTTAACTACTTTTGTAATACCTGCCATATTATTTTTAATATTTTGAGCTTCATCTATAATAATAGCATGAAAATGCATATTTTTATAAATATCTTCATCTTCTCTTAATAATCCATAAGTAGTAACAATAACATTTGCATTATTATTTTCAAGTATCTTTATTCTTTTATCTTTATTACCTAAACATATTGTTCTTCTAACCTCGGGAGCAAATTCCTCTAATTCATGATCCCAATTATAAGCAAGACTTGTTGGTACAACTATTAAGAATTTATAATTACTATCCTCATTTAACATTTCTTTAATATAATATATTACTTGAATAGTTTTACCTAAACCCATTTCATCAGCAAGTATTCCTCCAAAACCGGTCTTATCAATAGTTTTAAGCCATTTAACCCCCGTTATTTGATAGTCTCTAAGTACAGATAAATCAGTTAAAGATAGGTCACTATCTTTAAACTGATAAAATCTATCTATAAGATTATCAAATAAATTATCGGTATGAATTATATTATATTTAGTATTTTTTAAACTATCTAAATATATTGCTCGGTATTTTTCAATAGTTCCATGACCATTTATAATATCTTCATCTCTTAAATCTAGGTCATCAATCAAATTTTCTAATTCATTTAGTGATTCATCTTCTAAGTTTAGGATATCCCCATTTTTAAGTCGATAATATTTATTCTTATTTTTTATACTTTTAAATATATTTACTAGTTCATCACTAGAAATATCTCCAAGATCAAAATTAAAGCTCATAATATTATCTACACCAATACTAAACATTGATGAAACATTAGTCTTCTTCTTAATACTAACACTTTTAAATTTTTCTGTAGTGTATACTACATATTTTTCCGCGAGCTCTTCTAAACTATTTTCAATAAACTCAACTTGCTTATCTAGATTTCTTAATATAATTTTGTTATTATCAATAACAAAATTATATTTAACTAGATCATTTATAACATTAGTTTCAAATTCTATATCTCTTAAAACTCCACTATTGTTATCAAAATAATCAACAGTATTATTATCATAAATAAACTTAATGCTACATTCAATATAATACTCTCTAATATCAAAGTATAATTCTACTTTGATATTAGAGGTAATTATTAAATCATCAACTGATGCATCAACTTTCATTTTGCTTTTTAAGACATTCATTAAACCTTTAGTAAAGTCTTCTATTTTTTCTTTAGTTATTTCTATACTATCTATTTCATAATCCATTAAATCTTCCATTAACTCTTGTTCATCTTTTTTTAAGTGATACATTTTACCTTTATAGATGATATATTCAAAATCATCTAATACTTTAATTACATCATTTAAATCAAATTTTAAATTATATATATCACTATTCTTACTTAAATTAGTATTAATGGGAAATTCTTCACTTATCCCATCCATTTGATAATTATTAATAACAAAAGAACAATCTTTAATATTCTTAAAAAACTTTTTTAATTCACTAGTTGTGTAGTATCTTCCATTAACTCCTTTAGTAAGTTCAATTAGGGCATCAATTATTTTTTTATCATGTTCATTAAAATAGTATTTTTTTGGATCATACAAAAAAAACTTACCAAAATTTACTTCTCCCTCATTATCTTCATAAGCTCTTTTAAAAGCTCCTATTTTACTATTTAAATTATATAATTTATCTAAACCTATAGTTACTTTTGGGTCATAAAATCCCCCATAATAACATCTATTATTATATGTAATATTTAAATTAACAGTTAATTCTTTTTTGATACTAATGCTCTCTCTACTCACAAACTTATCAAGTATTCTATTACTAATAGTTTTATTATCTTCTTTCATATTAAATAATTCTTCATAATTATAAAGTATTACTGCTCCAATATGTTTACATGTTTCAAAATTTTGAAACTGCACGCATTCACAATCTAAATCTATTATTTTATAATCATTAGATATTTTTAAAAATACTTCATAATATTCATCATAATAACTTTGAGATTCAACAGAAAAAGTATAATTAGTACAATCTTGATAACTAACTTTTTCTTCTAAGCATACATTATCTTTTGGTATTCTAGTTGCTTTAATTAGGTCATTACCACTTACAAAAGAACCAATATTACTTGTGTGAAGTAAGTCTCCAATAGTTATACTTTTTCTCATAAAAAATCACCAAACTTATAGTAACATAAGTTTGGTGATAGTGTAAAGTATAAATTTCATATTTTTACCAAAATTTATGTGGATAACTTGCGGCCTCCGTGGCGGACATGCCGCCGGCGGAGGACTAAGTTCATCACATACCTATTATGTATGGGTCACTCACAGATCCATTACCGTCGATTACATAGACAGAAGAGTCTAGATACAAGACAGGTCGGACCGAATAGCCGCCGCTCGCCTTAAAGAAGTTCAAGTTGCCGTCGTAGTTCAGGCGGAACACAGGGTCACTGTACGACGAACCCGGAGTAATTGTCCATTCGTATCCTTGGCCATATAACCAACTTTGTCCGGCGCAGGTTGCTTTATTATATGAATCTAAATTTGTTGTTCTTGCACATGAACTCGAAAGCACACTATATCCATAATCACTTGGATACATTAATCCTATATATCCTGTAGTTGTTGTTGGTCTTCCACTATATACCGTTGTTCCTCTCTCATAGCCATAAAAGGCCTCTGCTGTTGCACTTGTACTTGAATGTCCTCCAAGATGCCATGTTACATTTTCTATCATTGGTCTATATGTATCATTTATTCCTGTTTCTGTGTAATCACAATTTCCTGGAGTAGTTGTTGAATATCCATAGCAGTATTCTCCTCCGGTACCGTTTTGGCTATTTAAATATGCTCCGTTTAACAAATTCATTAAACTTGATGCTGTCCAGTCATTGGTATATGATTTATGCCAAGCAAGTCCTCCGATTGAATCTACTTTAATTATCTTAACCAAATTTTGGCCACTTACCCCATGTGTTGCTTCATCAAATACTCCTATTATTCTCCATAATTCATTATTAAACCAGATATAATTATTTGGATCTTTTCCTTCATATCTATATCCATTTTCATTAACCACTTGTCCTGTTCCTTGTTCTGTTCCAGATAAACCTGTGATGTAGTTATTTAAATGAGTTGTACTAATGGTATTAAATGAAACATCACATGTAGCATTAGTACCATTAATATCTTCAACCGCTAATTTCCACTCATCATATAACCATTTACCATTGGCATTACTACATTCTACATCTACTCTATACATTCCTTTAGATGGAAATGTATTAACACTAGCACCATCAAGTGTTAGAGCATAAATTACACCATCTTGAGTAAATCTTTTTGGAGTATTAGTATTATAGCTCATAGCTATAATACTAATAAATATAGTTAAAAATATAATACTAACAACTAATATTCTTTTCTTCATTTTTTAATCCTTTCTTTAACTCTTTTATTATTTCTATTAATCTTATTTTTAAATAATAATCTTCATATAAATTTTCATCATATTCTTCTAATATTTTTATATCCAAATTATCTAATAATAATTTATTAACATTTTTTAGTTTTTTTAATCCAAATGTATCTACTATTAATTTGTCAATACCAACAAATTTTATTTTATCTTTATCTTTTACTAATATTAGATAATTTGGATATAATTTCTTTAAAATACTTACTCTTTCATTCATAACCAATCCTTTTATCCGTGATAGTTCTAGGAAAAGTCCGTAGACTTTTCCATCTATCAGCTTTTTTAGAGTTATACTCTTGGATAATTCATGTCCTTAATGCTTATTTTCAATTAGCCTTAACCAATTAAACATCAAACATTTAGGGCTCTACCGGACCGAATAGCCGTTGTTCGCATTATTGAAGTTCAAGTTATCGGACAAATATAATTATTGGACAATTTGTATTAAATATTAAATACATAGATAGACAAATATCATCTATACTACATTAAAAGTATAACATTTTTGAAGTACAAACTCAATAGATTTTGTACTTTTTTTGTTGCTATTTTGTCCGATAATATATTAGAATAAAAACTTGAAAAGTTTGATTCAGCTTTTCAAATTGAAAGGAAGTGTTTTATGAAACAAAATTTAACTGAATTAATTTATTTGAGGGAGGAGGAAGCAATGAATTTAGAATTATCTTTAAATATGGTAAATACTATGAAAAGGTATTGGAAAGAATTTAAAAATTATTGTTTAGCTAAAGATATATCTTATTTTGATAATAATCAAATACATTTATATCTCAAAGATAATTATAATTGTTTATTAATTAATAATACTAATAACTTATCTAAAAAACAAAAAGAAGTTATTAAAGCTATGCTATTATTAATAGATATAAATAATATATCAAAATATACAGTTATAACTTATAAAGATATACCATTAAATGATTATTATATGAATATATTAAATAATTATTTAGACTTTTGGCAAAATATTAAGAATAATTCAGAATCTACTATTAAGAAAAAGAAAATATTTACTATATTATTTTTTAATTACTTAATAGATAATAATATTAATGATTTAAAAGAATTAAATAAAGAAATATTATTAAAATATTTAGATAATATTAAAAATGATCTATTAAGTAAAAAAATAAGTATTTATTGTAATTTAAAATCAATATTTTTATATTTAAATGATATTGGATTAGTGAATAACTTTAATTTATTGATACCTATTACTAAAAGATATAAACAAAGGAAATTACCCAGTTGTTTTACTAAAGAAGATAGCGAAGCTATTATTAATGCTATAAAAGAAGAAGTAAGTAATACACCAGCTGGTTATAGAAATTATGCTATTTTTCTAATGATTATGAGATTAGGTATAAGAAAAATTGATGTTATTAATTTAAAATGGGAAAATATCAATTGGGAAAGTAATACAATTACTTTCATTCAAAGTAAAACTAAAAAAATAAATACATTACCATTACCTAATGATGTCGGTGAAGCTATAATTGATTATATAAAATTGGAAAGACCAATAAAAATACGAGGTAATGATGATAATGTATTTATAAGAGCAAAATACCCATTAGTAAAATTAGATGCTGGTTTATCTTTTAACGAAGTTATAAAAAAAGCTTTAATTAAGTGTAATATACCACTGGATAAATACAATAAAATAGGAACACATTCATTTAGGCATTCACTTGCAACAGAATTAATAAATGAACAAGTTCCAGTTACAATTATAGCATCAATACTTGGTCATAACAATGACAATTCAACAAAAACTTATTTAGAAATAAACAAAAAGAGTTTAGCTCTTTGTTTTATTGGAGAAGACTATGAATGAATTTAAGGGAATATTTAAAGATGAATTAAAGAGTTTTATTGAATATAAGAAAAATAATGGTTTTGATTATGAATCAATGATTCATAAACTAAAACATTTTGATAAATATACAATAAATGCTAATTTAACCAAAAAAGAATTGACTAAAGAATTTTTAATTGAATACATTTATAATCACAATAATATAAAAAGTTCTACAAAAGGAGCATATGTAAGTATAATTAGGCAATTTACTATATATTTAAATATAAAAGATATTCCTGCCTTTGTTTTTCCAGAACAATATTTTGATAATCGTAGAAATTTTAAACCATATATTTATTCTAAAGATGAAATACAAAGATTATTTAAAGCAATTAAAGAATGTTATTTAAAAAAGTATCCCAAGAAGCAAGAACAAATAAGATTAATATTTTTAATACTTGTTAAAACAGGAATGCGTATTGGAGAAGTATTAACAATTAAAAGATGTAATATAGATTATGAAAATAATACTATAATATTAGAAAATACTAAAAATGATTGTGATAGATTAGTAGTTATTAATGATAAACTATCTAATGAATTAAAATCATTTGAACAACAATATAATAAAAAGTTTGAATATTATTTTGAAAATAGTAATAAAAAGACATATTCAGTTGGCTGTATTTATGCAATATTTAGAAAAATTCTTTTTAAAGCTAAGATAATGCATACTGAAAACGGTCCAAGAATTCATGATATTCGTCATACTTTTTGCACAAATTCACTTAAACAAGCAATAGATAATAATATTGATTTAAATGCTTTTATACCAATATTAAGTGCTTATGTAGGTCATAAAGATTTAGATTCAACATATAAGTATCTACATTTAACTTATGAAGTTTTTGATGATATCAGAGATAAAATAAAAGATATTATAAATATAGAAAGAGAGATAAATTATGAAGAATTATAAAAGTTTTGCCGAGGCATTAAGTTATTTTTTTAATGATTACTTAACAATTCAAAAGAATTTAAGTAATCATACTATTAAATCATATAAAACAACATTTAGAATGTTTGTAAAATATTTAATTGATTATAAAAATATAAAACTAGAAAAAATATCGTTTGCTGATATTAATAGAAAGAATGTTATGGATTTTTTAAAACATATGGAAACGAAATTTAAAATAACAATTAAAACTAGAAACCAAAGACTAGCGGCAATAAAATCTTTTTGTAGATATGTATCTCATGAACCTATTGAATATTTGAATAACATATCTCAAATATTAGAGATAGCATTTAAAGGAGATGATAATAAAGTAGTTGTAATCGATTATTTAACTAAAGAAGAATTAACAATATATTTAAATACTATTTCTACAAATAATAGAAAAGGCATTAGAGATTATACATTAATTAACTTAATGTATGATAGTGCTGCACGAGTTGAAGAAATGACTAATATTAAGGTAAATGATCTTAATTTAGGAGATAATCCTAGTGTAATGCTATATGGTAAAGGTAAAAAATATAGAACTGTACCTATTTGTAATAGTACTAGAGATTTATTAATTAAATATATTGAATTATTTAAATTAAATAATTTTGAATATTTATTTATGGGAAATAAGCATTCAAAATGTTCAACTAAAATGATTAGTCATATTGTTAATAAATATGCAGAAATTTCTAGAATAAATAAAAATATTCATCCTCATGTATTTAGACATACTAGAGCTATGCATATGATAGAAGCAGATATTCCTTTAGTTTATATTAGAGATATCTTGGGACATAAAGAAATAAGCACTACTGAAATATATGCAAAAGTTAATGTAGAAACTAAAAGAAAAGCTCTAGAAAATGTTTATAACATTAATAATAACTTTAATAATGAAACAACATCTTGGAATAAAAATGAAGAATTAATAAAATCTTTATTAGAACTTGATTAAAGAATTATTGGACAAATATTTTAATAAAAGCACTAGATTACTTGTTTCTAGTGCTTTTTGTCCAATAACTAAATTTGTCCGATAACCTGAATTATAAGAAAAGTCCGATAATTCAAGTTGCCGTTGTTGTTCAGGTTGAACACATTGTTACTGTTCGACGAACTTGCGAGTTACATAAAAATTACCCATTCCAATATCTATTAAAAATATTGTAAGCTTCATTTGTTGTAGCATAGGGATAACTGTGTTTATAGTTTTCTATACTACTAAATAATTTATCAAAATCTATTATATTATTTTTAAATAAATATTTAGTTCTTTTAATACCTTTTTTAATATTATTCTTACTATTATTATTTAATCTAATAATAGTTTTTTTATTAATAACTTTAATATAATATCCTAAAAATGGTATACCATTTTTAGATGATGATATATAAGTTTTATTTTTATTTACTTCTAAATTATATTCATTATATAATTTAGAAGTTAAAATACTTAAACAGTATTCTAAATATTTCTTATCTTGATGAATGATTATATAATCATCCATGTAATTGATGAACTTCAAATGTAAATTATGTATCATAAAGCGTTGTAATTTTGATAAGTAAAATATAGCTAGAAATTGTGAGGATTGGTTGCCAATCGGTAAGCCTTTGCCTTCATCATATTTAGGTAAAGGACTACCTAATTTGCTTTCAAAATTACTTATTATTTTATTAACATATGGTTTATCTGTACTATCTAGTATTGTTTTTACTAGATTATATTCCTCTTCTGTTAAATCTTTTTTTATAAGATTTAACAGAATGTTATGATCTATTCTATAAAAGAACTTGGAGATATCTAGTTTTAAAAAGTAGAATGTTTCATACTTTTTAAAACTTTCAATATCACTCTTAAATAACTTAATAGCATAATCTATACCCATATTTTTTCTAATTGCACAATTTCTATTATTTAAGTATTTAGAAAGCTTTGGTATAAGTATAAATCTTGATACATAATGATTTATTACTTTATCATATATTGATTGAGACATCACCACCCTTAATTTCGGTTTATGTATTAGAAATATATTATATCTACCACCGTTATATAAATTATTTTCTAATACATATTTTATATGCATGAGATATTCAAGTTTTTGATTTTCAAACTTGAATATCTTTTTTCTGTTTTTAACATTCTTTCTAACTTCCTGTTCATAGACTAGTTTTAAATCTTTTAGACTTACTTGCATTTATTATTTAACCATCCTGTTACCATTTTATTTATTTCAATTAACTTTAAAGTTATTTTATAAAGATTATTTTCATTGATATATTTCATATCATATAATCTATCAAGTAAAAAGTCTAAATAAGCAATATTTCCTTTAATATTAGCTACATAGTAGCTAATATTAAAATCATCACTTTCATAATTACATTTTAGAATTAATTCTAAAATGTAATTAGATACTGTTCTTATTTTATCTTTATAAAAATAATCTTTTCTTGGTATATTTTCAATTAGATTATCTAATTCTATAATAAATACTTTGTATTTATTTAGAATATTAAAATCATTACTTATAATCTTAAACATTTCTCAATATACTCAATAATTTTTTCTAAAGTAGCTCTATCAGCTCTTTTTATTTCTTTTACGAGCATTTCTAGTCTATCATTTAACATGGCAGTTTTTCTAGATAAAATAACATATTTATCATACTGATTTAAATTTTTATAATTATATTCATCAGTAACCGTTTTATTGACCACTACTTTATATGATATGTGATTATCATCTAAATTTTTGATTACCTTTGATAATGCGTTATCGGGGAATCCACACTTAATGCCAGGAAGCACCTTATAATCCATTATAAAGCTGATAATAAAGGCAGCATCTTCATATACATTATAAAATTTGCCTGTGCCTTTAGAAATCAACACATAATTTTTAATTTTTATGTCTTGATTATTGTCTTTTGATTTACCGTTGGTAAAATTTGCCCCCCCCCGACTGAACATTTGTTTGTTTCACTACATGTTTACTTTCTTTTTTACTAATTAAATTTCCTAATTTCATTTTTGTTTCTCCTTCGTTTTTTATTTTATGTGGATAACTTGCGGCCTCCGGGCGGACATGCCGCCGGCGGAGGTTATAAGTTCATCACATACCTATTATGTATGGGTCACTCACAGATCCATTACCGTCGATTACATAGACAGAAGAGTCTAGATACAAGACAGGTCGGACCGAATAGCCGCCGCTCGCCTTAAAGAAGTTCAAGTTGCCGTCGTAGTTCAGGCGGAACACAGGGTCACTGTACGACGAACCCGGAGTAATTGTCCATTCGTATCCTTGGCCATATAACCAACTTTGTCCGGCGCAGGTTGCTTTATTATATGAATCTAAATTTGTTGTTCTTGCACATGAACTCGAAAGCACACTATATCCATAATCACTTGGATACATTAATCCTATATATCCTGTAGTTGTTGTTGGTCTTCCACTATATACCGTTGTTCCTCTCTCATAGCCATAAAAGGCCTCTGCTGTTGCACTTGTACTTGAATGTCCTCCAAGATGCCATGTTACATTTTCTATCATTGGTCTATATGTATCATTTATTCCTGTTTCTGTGTAATCACAATTTCCTGGAGTAGTTGTTGAATATCCATAGCAGTATTCTCCTCCGGTACCGTTTTGGCTATTTAAATATGCTCCGTTTAACAAATTCATTAAACTTGATGCTGTCCAGTCATTGGTATATGATTTATGCCAAGCAAGTCCTCCGATTGAATCTACTTTAATTATCTTAACCAAATTTTGGCCACTTACCCCATGTGTTGCTTCATCAAATACTCCTATTATTCTCCATAATTCATTATTAAACCAGATATAATTATTTGGATCTTTTCCTTCATATCTATATCCATTTTCATTAACCACTTGTCCTGTTCCTTGGGTTGAACCGGATAAACCTATAATGTAATTATTTAGGTAGGTTTTAGAACTTGGGGTTTGATATGTTAAATTACATGATGTATATTTATTAGCTATACTAGATATTTCTATTCTTTGATATAATGGATTATATATAGCATCTGCTCCAGTACAACTAAGAGTTGCTGGAGTAGATGGATTATAACTTCCATTATTATTAGTATTTATTGTAACATCTGGTGGTACTATATCAAAATATAGATAACATCTATCAGATAAATTAGATTTTAAATTAACTGATCTTGTTTCCTCATTCCAAGTAAGTATTCCACCATTTTCACAACTTGATAATGTTTCGTTATATTCATAAGGAGATGCTGGCCACAAACCCGAGGTGGATTGTTCATACTTACCTGAACCGGCCTGTGTTTCAAGCATTATAGCAAACATACCTGGTGCTTTATTATCTGAATTATCTGTAGTGTTATCTAAATTACTATCTAAAATTTTAGATGAAGATTTATTAGTAATAAGTATTAAAGTAATACTTATTACTATTATACACATAATTGATACTCCAAAAATAATCTTTTTATTCTTCATATATCCTCCAATTATTAGTAGTATATCATAAAAGTTTTGCAAATTTTGTCGAGTGGACGACTACTACTATAATAATTATAGACAAATTTTATCTAAAAAGCAATAGATAAAATTTATCTATAGTATAATATTGTTAAAAGGAGGGACAACATGGCAATTAATCGACTTAGAGAGTTAAGAGAAAGTAATGACCTAATGCAAAGAGAAGTAGCTAAAGCTTTAGGGATTACCCAAAGAAATTATAGTTACTTTGAAACTGGTCATACTTTACTTACTGAAGATATTTTGATTAAGATTGCTAATTTCTATGAAACTAGCATTGATTATATTCTTTATCAAACTGATGTTAGAAAAAGATATGATAAGTCTGTTATCAAAGATAAAGTAATTGCTTAACTTAGGAAAGACTTAAATGAGTTTTAAGTCTTTTTTATTGACTTAATCATATCTTTTTCTAACATCATTATATCATATAAGTTTATTATTTGTAAATATATTAAATAACACTATTTACTTTATTAATTAATAAATCAATTATTTCTTGATCTTGAAGTAAATTAATAGAAAAGGTTCTATGACCTATTCTATTAACACTAGCACCACAATGATAAACAATACTATCATCTAATATAAAATATCTATCATGGAATGTAGTATCATATTTAACAATTAAATTATTATATTGCTGATTATATGTATTAATATCTTGTTGGGTTAATAATTTAGGTCCTGTAATTAATAATACATTAACATTTAATCTAGATATCATATTTAACATTGTATTATCGGCATAAGAATCTATTATTGTTAATTTAGTTTTAGCTTCTTTAAATATATCTAATATTTTAGAATAAGCATCATATATTTGGCCATCAAAAATTATCACTTACTTTTTTCTTTTCTTCAAATTGTTTAAATGTTTCTTCTAAAGCTTTAATCTTTTCTTTATTTTCAATTACCAAGTTATGATCTGTTAAAATCATTTTTTGATTTTCTAATACTAAACTATTAATATAGTTTTGATTTAAAAGATTAGAAGAAATATATTTTCGCATGGCAACAAAAGCATCCATTATTTTGATACTTATTTCTTCTGCAACTGGTGTTCTAAGAACTGTTGCAAGCATCGCAACACCTTGTTCAGTAAAGACATAAGGTAAATACTTTATGTTATGTCCTCTACCTTTCAAGGTTCCAGTTTGGGACCTTGAAAACATTTTGCTTTCTTCTTCTGTTAATTGAAACATAAACCTTTCGGGAAATCTATTAATGTGTCTCTTCACTGCTAAATTAATAGACTTTGTTCCATTAGAACACTCATAAAGTCTAGCTAAATCACTATCTAGCATAACTTGTACTCCCCTTACTTCAAAAATCAAATTTTCAATTCGTTCATTTTCTTTTACTGTAATTTCATTCATAATATTGTTAATAACTTATCATAGCGTGATGTGTTGTTACTATGATTATCTCCTTTTCTTCTAAATTTCGCCCTAAACATAAATCAAAAATATAAACTAAAATCTCGGTAGGCCAAAATACCCAAGTAATCATCTAATATCTAATAAAATTATAACAACTATTTTACTCGTTGTAAAGGTATAATTTAATATTTTTCAAGGTCCCAAATTGGGACCTTGAAAAAAGATATCATTAACTAATAATTTTCTGGTAGGTATTGTTGGTGTACTTGAAGCCGCAATCTGCGCCTTCAAAGTTTATTTATATTTTTTGGTTTCAAATTGAAACCAAAAATACCGCTTACTATTTTCAAGGTTTCAACTTGAAACCTTGAACACTATAAATTATTACTAATTATTAATTTTTGCTCCCAAGTTGGGACCAAAAAAAGATAGTGATTCAATGCCATCAAACTTGAAGTTTCAACTTGAAACTTCAAATTTAGTGATAAATTGTCTTTTATTAAACATTTGCGGTCCCAAACTGGGACCGCAAATAAAAATAATTTTAAGTTTAAAGATTCAAGGTTTCAGTTTGAAACCCTAGAAACAAATAAATTATGATTTATTATTACTTTGTTAAATATATGAGGTTCCAATTTGGAACCTCAAAAAAAGACTTAAAACATAATGTATGGTTTTAAGTCTTGGTTATTTACTTCATATATAGCTATATCTTTTTGTTTATAAGTAAATATAACTTTGTTAGTTATATTGAATATGTTTGTAATAGAATTACCATTTAATACTTTTTTAATTAAAGTATCTGGTAATTCTATTACAGGGTAATCTAGGAATTCTTTAATATTGAGTAATTTATAATTATTATTTTTTATATCTTCTAGAGTATAAGAATTATCTATTGAAAAATTACCTTGTTTTGTTCTAATTAAGTTATTCATTGTGCCACAAGTGTTTAATTTAGAACATATATCTTCAATTAATGAACGAATGTAAGTACCTTTGGATACTTTAGTTTTAAAAGTAATTATGTCTTTATTAAAAGATATAAGTTCTAGATTATAAATTGAAACTTTTCTTTTAGGTAAAGTAACTTTAGTATTATCCCGCGCATATTCATATAGTCTTTTGCCCTGCACATGAACTGAAGAATATAGAGGTACCGTTTGTAAGTATGTTTTTGGGAATGTATCAAATACTTTTAATATATCAGATTTTGTTATATTAAAAGTGTTTGTAGATATAACATTACCTGTAATATCTAGAGTATCTGTTTTTATTCCAAGTTTAATTTCTGCAATATATTCTTTTGCATCACTAGTAAGGAGATTTACTAGTTTTGTGTATTTGCCTATTACACATACTAGAACACCACTAGCTATAGGATCAAGAGTACCTGTATGTCCTATTTTTTTAGTGTTAAAGATATGGTTAAGAGAATTAACTATATCTCTACTTGTTTTACCTGTTTCTTTGTTTACTACTATTAGTCCGTTCATAAATGTCCTTATATAATACATAGGTTTTAAATATAGCTGCCGTTTCAGGATTTTCTTTGACAAAATCATAACCTTGATTTAAAGCTAGATTTATAAGATCACTATTACCTTTAGGTATTTCTATTTCTAAAGTTGTATAATTATTGGAATTAGCAAATAATTCTAATTCTTGGAGTATTAAATCAATTACAAATGCTTTATCTTCATCTTGGGTGAAAAGTATTTCACCAAGATGTAAGATATTATCATGATGATAAATTCTACCAAAAGATATTAGATTATTATCAAGATAATATAGATAAAAGGCTGTATTATCTTGGTTTAGAGAATCTAGAGCATTAAATGCAGATTTTCTAATAGGATTTTTTGGTGAGTTTTTAAATATTTTATCTGCTAAGAAGCCATCCATTGATAAAAAGAATTTATAATATGTTTGATACATAGTATTATAATCTTTTTCTGGTAACTCTTCAGTAATTATTTTAAGCATAATTTTCCCCCTTTAATTTAATGAATCAATAATTTCCTCAATTCTTTTTTCATAAGCAAGTGATTCATCATAGATAAATTTTAATATTGGTGTATGTCTTATATCTAACGCGTCACTCAATTTTCCTCTTAGAAATGATGAAGCTTCATTTACTTCTTTATCTAGAGTTTTTTTATCTAAATTAGATAAAGAAGTATAGTAGACCTTACAATAACTTAAGTCTGTAGATAAATCTATGGCAGTTATTGTAAGAGTTTTTAGAAGTTCATCATTTGCCTCATTAGCTATTATATCACTTAAATATCTTAAGATATCTGATTCTAGTCTTTTTATTTTCTTATTTTTCATGTGGTACCTCAATCATTTCATATGCTTCAATTATATCGCCTTCTTTAAAGTCATTGAACTTTTCTAGAGTTATACCACATTCATAACCTTTTTTTACTTCTTTAACACTATCTTTTTCTCTTTGAAGTGAATTAATAGAATCATCACTAGCAATAATTATGCCATCACGAATAACACGAGCTAGAGCATTACTTTTAATTAGACCATCAGTTACATAAGATCCAGCGATATTACCAATTTTAGAGAATTTAAATATTTTTCTGATTTCTGCTGAACCAAGGACTTTTTCTTCATATACTGGGTCAAGTAGGCCATTAATAGCTGATTCAACATCTTCAACTAATTTATAGATAATGGTATAAAGTCTTATTTCAATGTTTTTATCTTTAGCTAGTTCTTTAGCATTTGTGCTAGCTACAACATTAAAACCAATGATTATAGCATTTGAGGCACTTGCTAGAATTACATCTGATTCACTAATTGCTCCGATACCACTACGAATAACATTTACTTTGACCTCGTTAGTGGTTATTTTTTCTAAGGATGAACGAACCGCTTCTTCAGACCCGCGGACATCTGCTTTAAGCAAAATGTTTATTTCTTTATCCCCAGCATTAATGTTATTAAATAAATCATCTAGAGAAACACCTTTTTGTTTACCTTCATTAAGTTTAACAAGTCTTTCTCTTTTTTCTGCAATACTTTTAGCTTCGGCTTCAGTTTCAAAAGCCATAAACTTATCTCCCGCAGATGGGTTTTTAGTTAAACCTGTAATTTCTACTGGAGTTGAAGGACCTGCTTGAGCAATAGACTTTCCACTATCATTTTTCATAGTACGCACTTTAGCATAGCTTGTGCCTACAACTATTGGGTCGCCGATTCTAAGGGTTCCATTTTGTATTAAGAATGATGCAACACCACCGACATTTTTATCAACACGGGATTCAATTACAGCACCAGATGCATAACGATTAGGATTTGCTCTTAAATTTTCCATTTCGGCAACAGTTAGAATAGTTTCTAAAAGAAGATCAATACCTTCACCAGTATGAGCAGAAATATTAATAAATGGTGTATCTCCTCCCCAAGCTTCTGGGGTAATACCTGCTTCATTCATTTCTGTTAATACTCTATCAATATTAGCATCTTTTTTATCTATTTTATTAACCGCAACAATTATTGGTACATTTGCTGCTTTAGCATGATCTATTGCTTCTTTAGTCTGAGGCATAACGCCATCATCTGCTGCAACAATAATGATTACAATATCTGTTACACTTGCACCTCTTGCGCGCATTTCGGTAAATGCCGCATGACCAGGAGTATCAATAAATGTTATAAGTTCGCCATTATACATTGTTTGATAAGCCCCGATATGTTGAGTAATACCACCGAATTCTTGTGTCACAACATGAGTATGTCTAATATAATCAAGAAGTGTTGTCTTACCATGATCAACATGACCCATAATTGTAACTATCGGAGGTCTTTTAACTAAATTTTCTTCATTATCAATTATTTCATATTCTTCAAAATTAGATACATCTTGAGTTTCTTCTCTTTTTAGAGTTTTACCATAATCTAAAGCTAATATTTCTGCATTTTCAAATTCTAGGGGTTCATTAATACTAACCATTAAACCCATGCCAATTAATTTCTTAATTATATCAGTACCACTAACATTTAGAGCATTTGCTAATTCTCCAACAGTCATGTTTTGTTTATATAAAACAATTGATTCATCAGTACTGTTATTACTCATTAACTTATTTTTATGCTTATACATTTCTTTTTTAAGCATATTAAAGTCATTTTTATTATCCTTATTATCTTTCTTTTTTAATTTTTCTTTTTTAATACTTTCTTTTATTTCTTTATCAAAAGAACTAGAATCAAGTATTTCATCTACTTTATCATCAATTACATCTTCTTCTTCAAATGTTGTTTCTTCATCAGTAGAAATTAAATTAATTAGATTATCTAACATGATGATATCATCATCAGTTAGAAAGTCGTCTCCACTATTTACATTAATAGCTAATTCCTTACATTTTTTTAGAATTTCTGCAACTGATAAATTCACATCTTTGGCATAATCTTTAACTGTCATATAATCACCCTTTCTCGTTTTTATTTTTTTATTTTATCATTCTTTCTAATTCCTCATAAATATTATCAGGTATACTTACTCCAAGAGCTCTTTCTAATATTTTACTTTTTTTAGCTTTTTTTATTACATCTAAATCCTTTTTTAAATAAGCTCCTCTTCCATTTTGTTTACCTGTTAGATCAATTGTAACATTTCCTTCTTTATCTCTTACTACTCTAATAAGTTCTTTTTTAGGTAGAGACTCTTTAGTTACTACACAAGAACGCATTGGTATTTTTTTATTCATTGCTATTTCCTTGTTTATTTATTTCTTCCATAGTAGTAAGTTCTAAAGTATATTTAGTAAGACGACTGGCAAGTTTAATGTTGCTTCCCGATTTACCAATAGCTAGTTTCTTTTCTTCCTCTGGAACTATAACTAAAGCATTATGTTTAGAAGGATCGGGAATACTTACAATAATATTTTTAGCAGGAGTCATAGCACTTTTAATAAATTCTACTGGATCATCATTATATAGCACTACATCTACTTTTTCCCCATTTAGTTCTTTTAGTATTCCGGCGATTCTTGAACCTTTTTCCCCAATACATGAACCAATTGGATCAATTCTTTCATTAATTGATGAAACAGCAACTTTAGAGCGGATTCCCGCTTCACGAACAACACGATTTATAATAATTGTGCCATTTGCTATTTCTGGTATTTCATGTTCAAATAATCTTTTAACAAAACCAAAGTTCTTTCTTGATAATTTAATTACAGGTCCTTTTGGTCCATTAATTACTTTAGTAACATAAATCCTAATATTTGAACCCATTACAATATTTTCTCCGGGAATTATTTCTGATTTAGGAAGTATTCCTCTAGTTCTTCCTAAATCAATATAATAATTTTTTTGATCTTCTAAAGCTACCATACCAAGCATTAATTCATCTTGTTTATCTGCAAATTCATCGATGATACTAGCCTTTTCAGCTTCTCTTATTTTTTGCATTACTACTTGTTTAGCAGTACCAGCAGCAACACGACCAAAGTCTGCTGGAGTAACTTCACGCTCAATTGTTTCACCAACTTTTATGCCAGGAACTAGTTTTTGAGCATCTTCAAGTAATATTTGGGCATCTCTATTTATAACTGGTTCAATATGCTTAATATTACCTTCTTCATCTTCTTCATCGTGACCATCGTCATACTTATCAACTACTACTAAATAAGAATATACTTTAATTTCTCCAGTATCTCTGTTAATATCTACTTTAACATTAGTTTTAGAATTAAAGTTTTTCTTATAAGCCGTTTGCAAAGCTAATTGTAATGCTTCAAATACGACATCAGGGCTAATGTTTTTTTCAGCAACTAAATTATCTAGTGCTTTGATTAATTCTTTACTATTCATTTTTAACCTCTTTCCTTACTTACAACATCCATTATATAGGAATCATCAGTTATGTTAGACTTATCAACAACTTTATCAATAATTTTAGTGGCTGCAACAATAGTATCTAAATCAATACCACCAATCTTGTCTAAAGTAATAGTTAGAAAATTAAACTTTCCTTTTTTTTCATAAGAAATATCATCGACAATAATTTCTTCCTTATCTAATACTTCTTGTAAGTCTAGTTTTAACTTATTTAACTTGCTATCCATAAGCACCTCCATAACTAATAATAAAAGTGGGATTTTCTGCCCACTTAAATTTGCAATTTTATTATAACATACTTTTTTTATAAAAAAAAGCCCTAATTGTTCACTAATAATTTATTTAATTCACTTATACTTAAATTAGTACATTTAGCTACTGTTTCTTTATCTATTCCAGCATTGATTAGATTTTTAGAAATACTTTTCTTGGCTTGATCATGACCTTCATCATATCCAACATCATGGCCTTCATCATATCCAACATCATGACCTTTCCCAAAGCCAACATTATGGCCTTCATCAAAGCCATTATCATATCCCTCAATTTTTGCATTAGCTACATCTGATGCATAATGATCTAATACATCATGGTTTTTAGGGTCACTTAAAAATTCTCTTACATATGCTACTGTTTCTTGAAACATTTCATCATCCTCCTTGTCTTTTATAAATTCTTCCATCTCACTTAGCCACCTCTTTTTTAAAAGTTTTGCATACTCTCTAAGTCTTTCACATTTATTATATGTAAAATTTGCCAATTTGTCAATATCTATTAAAAACAATGTCATTTCATCGTTTGTTTTTACTCTTGTTATTTGTTCTGTTAATTTATATTCCTCTAATACCTCATCCATCTTCAATCTTATTTTTTTATTATACAAAGTTATTCCTATTACTTTTTTTACTTTAGAATACTCTTCACCTTTTTTTAATTGATTTCCATATATTCTTGCTATATAACATAAACTCTTTTTATATTCTTTTTCACTAAAAGTATTATAAACTTCTACAGAAACTATTACATTATCATTTGTAACTGATAAAACATCTCCATAATAATTTTTTAATTCATAATATGGAGCCATAATCAATTTTTGAGCATGGGTATATTTTATATGTGTTGCTATAGCTTCTTTTAAAAATTCTTCTAATAACTTTAAAAATTCTTCTAAAATCTTTTTGTGAGCAAAAACAAATTTAATAACATAATCATTTAATAACGGATACTCAATATTTAATACTTCACTATTATTCAATATACATCCCTCCTTTAAAACTAATACATACATATAATAATTAAATAATAATTAAAATTAAATTAAATTAAATTAACAATTTTAAAAACATTAAATAAAAATGCATTATATTCCTCCCTTCACTATATACATTCGCTAATTTTCTTCAAAAGTCTTTTTTTTAAGTGAAGTTTTTTTAAAAATTTTTTAATTTTTTCTTTTTTTGGCTTAAATACGCAGAAAAATGGGCATAAAAAATAATGTAAATATTTACTTATATTTACATTATTTTACATACGTTTTTTATTAAAAATTTTGTTTTCTTCTAAAAATGTTAGAACATATAATAAGTATTTTGTCAAGAAAAAGCGTATTTATTTACGCAAATTTGACATTTACTAAAATTATACATCTATTTCTTTTTGAGCGGTTTCTTGATGAGCTAATATTAGAATTTCTAAAGTATTTTTAAATTCTTCTAAAACTGGTGTAATAACACTATTGATATCAGTTAAACATTTATCTACCTCTTCTAGTGTGCTAGCAATATCACTAGATTCTTGGCTCACTTCCCAATTTTTTTGAATTTCGTTATAAATATATTTAATACTATTTGCATTTTCTTTTAAAGTTTTATTGCTAAAAGATAATTCTTCCAATTTTGCTTTTGCATCATCAGCACTAATATTTATATCATATATATTTTCCATAATTCCTCCCTATATACTATCAAATGTTAATGTGCTTTGTAACATTTCTAAATTACCTTCAGCATCTATATTGGTTGTATCATATTCTTTTATTTGATTTTCTAAGAATGTAACTATATTATTTAAACTAGTTTGTAATCTAGCATTAACATCTTGAGTATAAGTCATAAATTTAGTATTAGCTTCATTTAAACCAGATGATTTAATTAAACCACAAATATCTTCTAGTTCATTAGAAAGATTAGTAAAAGTTGTTTTTAATTCTTCAATTATCTCACGATTTCTTAATAATAATCTATTTAATTCAGCTATTTCAATTTTCATTATAATTCCTCCGTATTAGCTATCTTCTTAGTTTCTACCAAATATATATTCATTGTTTCAATAAATTGGGATAAAACTGGTTCAAGAGTATTTTCAAAATCATTTTTTATTCTATTTAAGTGATCAATTGTACTTTGATAGTCGTTTTCTTCACTTATCCAAGCACTACTTAATTTACTACAAATATTACCTATAGCTTCTACTTCTTGATAAAGTTTTTGATTAAATGTAGCTAACTCACCTAAACTTTCACTTACAGAATCAATGTTTTTTACAATTATATTGGCCATATTTCCTCCTTATTTTTGACTATAATAATAATAAATTACATTCGAATAATGCTCTCTTGGAGTTAAATGTTGAGATCCTTCAAAATATATTGAAAATATATCGGAAGCTTGTTTTACAGTTGTACATTCTCTCAATTCATCAATAACCGATGTAATATTACCTCCACAAGGGGCTCCTTGCATTTCTTGCCAAGCATATTCAAGCTGAGTTTCTATAGGTACTTCACTCATATTTTGCCATTCACTTGGCTGACGAGCCTTAAGCCATTGGAATATTCCAAATGAACCACCATCAGCAGATACTACGTTAGTATCAAAACCTGATTCGTTACAAGCATTACCGAGTATACCTGCAATCTGTTCTTCAGTTAAACCTTTTTCTTTAAAGAAATTATAACAAATATCCATTGCTTGATATTGTTGTTCAGTTGCAAGTTTTCCTGGTAAGTTATCTTGATATTTTTCACCTCTTTGCAAAGCTGTTTGGTCTGTAAATACACTAGAATCATTTGAAGTAGAACTACTATTCAAATATATTTTTCCAGATTCAACTGCTCCTAAAAGGCTTTCTATTTTACTAATTAAATTATTTATTGAAGTTTCAGCATCCTCAGTTGATGCACTATATTCTTTAACTTGATTATCAACAAATTCTTTAATTACATTTAAATAAGTTATTAAAGCATTAGATGTAGCCATACATTTCATTCCTAATTTATCAACATTACCCGCTAAAACACTTTTTCCAGTTTCTTCATCAACTAAGTTACTAGCACAATATGTTATTTTGGAATATACTTTATTAAAAATATCAGCTAGATTTGATTTTATATTATCCAAATCCATTGAAAGTTTTAATACTTCTTGACCGTTTAGATTTAATTGTTTCAAAAAAATCACTCCATATCTTATATTAAGTATAACAAATATTTTTAAAGTAGTAAATATTAAATCGATTTAAGTTTCGGTTTTTTAGGCAAAATTCATCATAATTTTTGCAATAATACACTTTACAGTAAAGCAAATGTAAAGAAAACTAGTATTGACATAGCT